>JANOTH010000207.1:0-5968 GCA_031416275.1 Ferruginibacter sp.
ACGCTGCCACCACTTTGTATAATAATAGGTGTTACGCCTAAAGTATTATCACCCGTTACAGACAAGTCTTTTATATTTACCTCACCAATATTTTGAGCTGTTTGTATTACGCCCTGTTCTGTAAACGGGCCCGGAGGCGCAACAGTCGTTACAGGTTTAAGAATGAAAGTTGAATTTTGGCCTGCTCCTATAATTGTAATTCCTTTTGTAATGGTTACTTGTTCAGTGTATGTCCCCGCATCTACATTAATAATATCATTGGCTGCTGCTGTATTTACAGCAAATTGCAAAGTAGCAAATGGTGCTGCTGCTGTACCGGGGTTGGCATTATTACCTGTGGCAGTTGTAAATATATCGCCTGTAGTATTTCCATCGTTTACATAATAAGTATTACCGCTACCACAAGATCCGGCGGGCTGGAAACCAATATTACTGCTATTATCAGTTCCATCTGTGAGAAAAGGTGAATAGATAACAGTCCCTATCATTTTAGATGCAATAGTTGTAGCATTAGAACTGCCAAACCAGTTACAGGTTGCAATTGGTGTGTTACCTCCGTTACCATTGCGGTTGATTGCAAAGGTTCCGCTCCCTGTAATGCTATTCGAAGTGTAAGTGCCATTAAAACTAGCCGCTAAAATTCCTTCACCAAAATAATTATTAATAATATTATTTTGAATAGTCAATTGTGGGATAGGACCAAAATCCAAACCTGCAAAAATTCCAGCATAAAAACCAGCAGCTTTGCTAATGTTATTGTTTCTAATAGTTGCTGTTAAACCACTGCCCTGACAGTTGATACCAATTCCATTTGGTTCAATAGTATTGTCTTCAATCAATGCTGTTTTGATTGCTGATTCTATTCTGAAGAAAATACCTTGTTGTCCATTAAGGAGTTTACAATTCTTTACACTACCACCACTTTGAATAATGATGTTTTGAGAACTTCCATTACTATTAACAGATAGATTACTGATGTGTACATCTCCAATCCCCTGCGTAGTTTCAATTAAACCTATTTCAGTAAATGGCCCAGGTGCTGAAACTAATGTAGTTGCTGGGGGGGTAAAAAAAGTAAGGGTTTGTCCGGCACCAATAATAGAGATTCCTTTATTTATGATTACCTGCTCTGAATAAGCTCCGGCATCTACATATATTGTATCCCCCGGTAGAGCAATTGAAACGGCATAAGAGAGCGTAGCTACCGGTAATGTGATTGTGCCTGGGTTTGCATTGTTACCAACAACAGTTGTATATACATCGCCTGTTGTGCTATTATCGTTTACATAAATTTTATGTAAGGCTGCTAGCCCCTGGGTATTATCGTACCTAAATAATTCACGGCCAACAACACCATTATCTGCTGAAAAATAAACATTATTACCTGCCGTAATTGTATTGGGGTTACTACTTCCTGTACCCAGATTAATATCTGCAACCTGCACTGTGTTTGCAGCAGTACCATCGCTAATCCATAATTCAGCGCCTGCTGTTGCAGTAGTTGCTCGCATCAAAATGCTATTATTAGAAACTACCAACGAGCCGGGCGAGCTAGCCGCTGTACCGGGGTTTATATCTTTTACAAGTGTTGTATTTGTACCATCAAATTTCCATAATTCTGTCCCCTCATTTACCGTTGTTGCTGAAAAATAAAGTAGATTATTAAGAACAGTAAAAAAATTAGGATTTGAACTTGCTGCTCCTGCATTAATATCACTAACAAGCGTAGTTCCTGCAGCAGTTCCGTCTGTTTTCCAGAGTTCTTTTCCATTGGCTGCATCTAAGCCGGCAAAGTATAATGTATTACCTAAAGCAGCAAAGGGAGGGTAATTGTTATTGCCTGTCGTGCCAATCGTTTTTAACTCCACTGTACCAGCAATTGTACCATCACTTTTCCATAAAACATTTCCAACACCGGGCTGTACAATCATTATATAAAACAGACTTCCAGCATTCATGTAAAAGCTGGCTACAAAATGGTCCAAGCCAAAATCCTTTACCATATAAGTACCGGCCGTAGTACCATCGCTGCGCCATAATTGGTCTACACCAGTTCCATTAACATCATACAAATTAAAATATAAAACGTTGTTTATAGTTTTAAAAAGGGCAAGATCTACAGCTCTATTAAAAGAACTAAAATCATATACAACCGATGTACCCGCAATTGTGCCATCCGTCTTTTTTAATAACGATCGATCGCTGGAACTTACCACACCATATAGTACTTCATTGCCCAATGCTGCCATATCCATTACCGGCGTAACATTAGGCAAGGTTGGTTGAAAACGCTCAATGGCAATCGTTCCTGCCTGTGTTCCGTCACTAGACCATATTTCTCCATAGTTTGGAAAATTATCCCCCGCAAAAACAATTTTATTACCAATTGCTGTCAGTTTTTCAGCTTTGGTACTAGCATAATTGTTTGGGGAAGGTGGTGGATCAGGAACGTATCTTAGGTTCAACTTTATAGTTCCACTTATTGTGCCGTCTGTACGGAATAGCCCCCTATCTGTATCAGGATCATCGTCATCAGCATTAAAAAAAGTGTAATTACTTGTTTTTACAATTTGCTGAATACCGCTTCCGGTAGCGCCGGGAAAAACGTCTTTAAGCAACTGAGGGTTTTGCGATTTTGCTGCAATCACTAACAGTAATACACAAATGGAAAGACTAATTTTTTTCATTGCTTTTGTTTTGATATATAAAATATAGTTAAGCCACCAATTGATGGTACTCAATTTTTAAATGCAGAGGGGATAGCAGTGCTCGGTAATTTTTAAAGGAGTATTGGGTAGGATTTAAGACTTGGTAATCTTAATATGCAAACTAACTAGAATTTTAATTTACAAACAATACTCATTTGTAGTGATACGATTTTTTCAAAAAGTCCTAAGCATAAGTGATAAATATGTGGGTTTATACTAGTATTTGCTCGTTTGAATACTTTTCCTTCAAGAAAAAAATCCTTGTCAATATCTGTGATTTAAAACTTATGTTAGTTTTAAAATTCTTAAATATTAAAATTTTGCACCTAAAATACTAACTTAAAAGTGTGCATTCCATGTGAATACTATCCTTTCCCTGCAAAATTATTTTTCCTCATTTTCATGTATGTTTGCCGCCTTACTTAAAACTGACTATTGTGCGCTTAAAGAGTTTAGAAATTAAAGGATTTAAAAGTTTTGCTGATAAAACGGTTCTCAATTTTGATGAAGGCATTACCGGTGTTATTGGGCCCAATGGCTGTGGCAAAAGCAATATTATTGACAGCATCCGCTGGGTTATTGGCGAGCATAAAATAAGCAATTTAAGGAGCGAAAACCTAGAGAGCTTGGTGTTTAACGGCAGCAAAACACGCAATGCGAGTGGCCTTGCTGAGGTAAGCCTCACTTTTGAAAATACAAAAAACCTTCTCCCTACAGAGTTTAATACCGTAACCGTTACCCGTAAATATTACAAAAGCGGAGAGAGTGAATACAGACTGAATGATGTTGCCTGTCGCTTAAAGGATATTCATAATTTGTTTATGGATACCGGTGTGAGTACCGACAGTTATGCCATTATTGAGCTGGGAATGGTAGATGATATCATCAAAGACAAAGAAAATAGTCGCCGCAAAATGCTGGAGCAGGCTGCCGGTATTACTATTTATAAAACAAGAAAGAAAGAAGCAAAACTAAAGCTAGATGCAACAGAACAGGATCTTGCCCGTATTGAAGATCTATTGTTTGAAATAAATAACCAGCTTAAAAGCTTGGAGAATCAAGCCAAGAAAGCAGAGAAATATTTTGAAATAAAAAAAGAATACAAAGAGGTTTCCATAGAGCTGGCAAAAGCAGCGTTGGAAGGGTTTAATATTACCTACAGAGATTTAAATGCACAGCAGCAGGAAGAAATAGATAAACGAATAGAACTGGAAGTAGCGATTGCCGGTGAGGATGCAGCATTGGAGAAAGAAAAATTAGCATTTGTAGAAAAAGAAAAAGCATTGCAGCAAATGCAGCACGCTTACAATGAAATGCTAGATAAGGTTCGCAGCAAGGAGAACGAAAAAAACCTCAGCAGCCAAAAAGTACAATACCTAAAAGAAACCAAAGCAAACCTTGATGAGTTTTTAAAGAAAGCATCGGGACAATTATTGGGCTTGCAGGAAAGCATCACGTTTACCGGCAACCAAATAGTAGAGGAGGAGCAAAAGGTAACAGAGCTGGAAGAAAAAGTGGAAGACCTAAAAGAAGCGGTAGAAGAAAAGCGCCGTGTGTTTGATGATAAGCGTTCTGCTATTGATTTATTGCGCAAAGAAAACCAGGCCATTCAGCTTAACCGATTTGATGCAGAAAAGAAAGTAGCTGTAGCAGATACGAGCATACAAAATTTGCAGCGCACCATTTTACAATTGGGCGAAGAGCAAAAAGCAAGAGCAGCACAATTACAAACTTTAGAAAAAGAAAAAACAGATAAAGAGCAGGAGCTGGAAAGCAAGAAAACAGATATCCAACAATTGCAGGAACACCAGGATCGTACAAAGGAGCAAATACTCGCTACGCAAAATATGATGGAAGGCATGCGCAATAACCTTGCGGACGAAAGTCGCAAGTTAGATGCTCGTACAAACGAATACGACTTATTAAAAAGTCTCGTAGATTCTATGGAAGGCTATCCGGAAAGTGTAAAGTTTTTGCACAACAACAATGGGTGGAACAAAGATGCACCGCTGCTTTCAGATATTATTTATGTAAAAGAAGCATACCGTGCAGCAGTTGAAAATGTGCTCGACCCTTATTTAAATTATTATGTAGTAAATAATTTGGCCGAAGGTTTACAGGCCATTCATTTATTGGATGAAAATAAAAAAGGGAAGGCAAACTTTTTCTTGCTCGATAAATTTACAGATACAACCATACACACAACTCCCGCAGATACATTGCCGGCAATGGATGTAGTGGAGTTTGATGCTAAGTATGCAAACCTTGCAAAGCAACTGTTGGGCAATGTTTTTATTGCAGAGAATGAAACTGCTTTAGAGCAAAGTAATGGTTCTGTTATTTTAGAAAAAACAGGAAAATTTGTAAAAGGTAAATACGCCATCACCGGTGGAAGTGTTGGCATGTTTGAAGGTAAAAAAATTGGTCGTGCAAAAAACCTGGAGAAACTGCAGGCAGAAATTATTGTGCAAAATGCAAATGTGGCTGCGTTAAAAATGGAGATACAAGCAAAGCACAATGAAGTAATAAGTTTTAATGAGCAGCTAAAAGAAAACCTCATTAAGCAAACGCAGCAGGAAATAAACAGCCTCACAAATTTGGTATTCTCGCTGCAGAACAAAATTGAAAACCTTACCCAGCAGCAAACCACAGGCAGTGCAAGAAGCACAGAATTGCAAACGCAATTGTTATTATTACCCCGTAAAGATATTGCGGTAAAAGCACTTGGGAATAGTACCGCTATTGTTGTAAAGGATATGGAAGAAGCGATTGCACTCGTAAATGAATATGCAGCCGAACACCTGATTATTGCTTGTAACGATGCAGAAGCCATTGCAGAAAAGATCATTAATGCAGGTTCCGTTTTTTTGGGAAATTATTCCCCGGAAAGTGTGGGTGATTATGCCAGTGGTACCAACCATACATTGCCAACAAATGGTTTTGCCAAAGCATATAGCGGGGTGAGTGTAGATAGTTTTGTAAAGAAGATCACGTACCAGAAGTTATCAAAGAAAGGGTTGGAAAATATTGGTAAAACGGTAATGTTGATGGCGGAGGCGGAAGGGCTTACTGCTCATGCGAATGCCGTAGGCATTCGGATTATCCCCTCCCCGGAGGGGTAGGGGTGGGTCAACTAAATAAACATGAAAAGGCATATTATCCCATATAACCCCAATTTGAAAGATGTTGCAAAGTCATTGCGAAAATCAATGACCTATTCTGAAGTACGAATGTGGGACCAACTCAAGAACTTTCAAATG
>JANOTH010000208.1:0-3178 GCA_031416275.1 Ferruginibacter sp.
ATGAAAAAGATTTACTTTCTAGCAACCCTTTGTGCCATAGCAACAGCATCATTAGCACAAACAGAACCAGTTAAAAACGACTCCACTTATAACCCTGCTTACAATGATACCATAAGAGTTGGAAGCATACTTATAATTAAAAAAAACAAAAAAGCAAAAGGAGATACCACAACTATTATTGCTGATGTAAAAAAAGCGAACCCAAGAAAAAGTACCAATTATTTAATCTTTGATTTAGGGTTTGCCAACTTTAACGACAATACAAATTATGCAAACGCAGGTGGATATGTTGTAAGCAAGCTTGGCGCACCTGCATTCAATGCATCTGATCTAAAACTAAAAGGCGGCAAAAGCATTAACATTAATATTTGGTTATTCATGCAAAAATACTCGATTGTAAAAAACAACGTAAACCTCAAATATGGTTTAGGTTTAGAGCTTAATAATTACCGCTTCCGCTCACCAATTAGCTTTAAAGAAAACGGTACAATACCTTACAGCGGCGGGTTGCAAACAAATGCGCCATTTGTGTTTAGAGATTCTATCAGTTTTTCTAAAAACAAACTTGCGGCAGATTATTTAACGGTACCGTTGATGCTAAACCTTGCTACAACAAAGAAGCCAGGTAAAGCAAATCTTAGCGCAAGTTTTGGTATAAGTGCAGGTTATTTGTATAGCCAGCGCAACAAACAGATAAGTGATGAGCGTGGTAAAGAAAAAAACAAAGGTGAATACGATATAGAGAGGTTTAAAATAAGTTATATAGGAGAGCTAGGTTTAGGTCCTGTTAGATTATACGGTTCATACAGCCCAAAAACGATATTTGAAAGAAGCCTTGATATTAAACCTTTTAACATAGGAGTAAGGTTTAGTAACTGGTAATCAGTTATTAATTTTCTGAGGCCTTTTACTTTCTACAGTAAGAAAGTAAAAGGCCTTTTTTTTATCATAAAGTTTATACTATTTACAATTTTATAACAAATAGATATTTTACATTTTCCTACATTTATAATCTTAAATCCGGTGTTTATATCCCTTTAATTTTAGGCAGAAAATGAAAATCTATTTTATACGTTGCATTGTTGCAATAATCTTTGTTGGTGGTCTTTTATCTTTTTCACCAACAGGTGGTGCATACAGGACAGCAAAGAAAAAATCTGCTAAGAAGGAATTTCGCATACTTACTACAAACCCGTATTATATCATTGTATCTAAAAAAAGCTACGAATTAAAAGTGTATGATAACGAAGGTTGGTATGCAACTTACCCAATCGTTTTTGGCAGCAGAGATCTCAGTGATAAAATGAGAGAAGGTGACAGAAAAACACCAACCGGTTCTTTTAAAATCATTTTGAAAAAAATACACAAAAAATGGGGTCCTGAGCTCTTACTAAATTATCCCAACGAGGAAAGCTACCGTAGATTTAATGAGCGAAAAGCTAAAGGTTTGTTGCCTGCAAATGCTCGCATTGGCGATGGCATTGCCATACATGCTACAAGACCCGAAGAAGAGTGGACTGTAGATAATTTTTACAACTGGACCGATGGTTGCGTATCAGTAAAATATACTGAAATGAAAGATTTGTATAGCTATATTCCAGTGGGCACACCGGTTACTATACAGCCCTAATATTTATTTTATTATTTTATAAAAACAACAAATTCCCATCGCCATAACTTAAAAAACGGAAGTCATTTTCCATGGCGTGTTTGTACATTTTTTGCCAATCATTCCCAATTGCTGCGGCGACTAACAATAACAAGGTAGAGCGTGGCTGGTGGAAATTTGTAACCAGCATATTCACAACACGGAATTTGTAGCCCGGCACAATCAAGATTTGTGTTCTTGTAAAAATTGTTTTTTTCTGATGAGCGTTCATCCAATCTGTTAGAAAATTCAATGCCTCAAGCGTAGAATATTTTGAAGTTGCCATTTCACCTTCATACACATCCCATTGCAATATTTCAGGATTGGTTATTGACGGATGTTGGTGCACTTTTATACCCATCCAATAAAGAGATTCCAGTGTTCTTAGTGAAGTAGTACCAACTGCAGTTATGTTACCAATATTGCTTTTTAGCTTTTCGATAGTGGTTATATCCACATCGATGTATTCTGCATGCATCTCATGCTCCTGCATGGTTTCGGCCTTTACAGGTTTAAATGTTCCTGCGCCTACATGCAGTGTTACAAAGGCTTTTTCAATATTTTTTGTTGCAAGCTTTTCGAATATGGTTGGTGAGAAATGAAGTCCTGCAGTAGGTGCTGCAACGGAGCCATCATGCGCAGCGAAGATGGTTTGGTAACGGCTACTATCTTCTCCATCGGTGTTTCTTTTTATGTATGGCGGCAAAGGTACTTTACCTGCAGCTTCAATAATTTCTGCAAAGCAAAAGGTTGTTGACTCCCAAGACAATTCTACTATAAATGCTTCTGTAATTTTATCTATTTTCTTTGCATATAATATCAGCTTTTCTCCGGCGACTTCAATCTCTTTTTGTAATATTTCATCTTTCCATTTAGCAGCACCACCTACAAAACATTTCCATTGTACGGCATCGGTAGCAGTCATAATACTACTGTAATCAGTGATATCGCCATAAGGTTCCAAGCAAAATATTTCTATTACAGCACCGGTAGGTTTGGTAAATTTTATGCGTGCATTGATAACCTTGCTGTTGTTGAAAACGAGTAGACTTTTTTCAGGTAAATATTTAGCTATAGAAGAGAAAACAGTTTCTTCGATAGTGCCATTTTTATATACCAACAATTTAGATGCATCTCTTTCTGCAAGCGGATGCAGCGCTATTCGGTCATCGGGTAAATGATAGTCGTAATCGTTTACAGATATGGTTTTCGGGTTCATTATTGTAAAAAAGCAGCTACTTCCGCCATCCATTTAGGGTGTTCATTTGTGCAGAGCGATTGGTGTGCACTTGCATTATACTCTACCCATTTTTTGGAAGAAGTAATGTTATCAAATATTTCTTTGGTTTCTTTTTGGGTTACACGTGGGTCGTTCGTACCATGTTGCAACAATACCGGACACTTTATCTTTTTTGCATACTCAGACGGCTTTAAATTGAAAGCCCAAAAACCATTTTGAATACTGCCCCAGAATGTAAGCATGGTTGAAATTGGTTCCTGCGGCAAGCCCATTATTTTTACCCGGCCTGC
>JANOTH010000209.1:0-5870 GCA_031416275.1 Ferruginibacter sp.
GGGATCATCCTTTTTAGTAACCGCCGTTTTGCTGAAATGATGAATATTCCTTTGGAACAACTTACAGGTTCCATCTTTTCCCGTTTTTTTGATCCTAGCAAACACGCCGATTATAAATTGCTGCTTAAACAGGCACTTACAAAAAGAATTATCAGGGAATTAATTTATAAGCCCAAAGAAAAAGAAACTCTTTGTTTAAGACTTTCATTCAGTCCGCTAACTCCCGAAGCAACGGGTGATATATGCGTACTTATAATGGACATTACTGAGTTGAAACAAAACGAGGAATTCACTAACCGCATGATTGCCAGCAGCCAAGATTGTATAAAAGTGCTGGACCTGGAAGGAAATTTATTATTCATAAATGAAGGGGCTAAAAAAATGCTTGAGATAGAAGACCTGAATTGTTATTTAAATAAACCCTGGATTAATTTGTGGAACGGTAAAGACAGGAAAGAAGCCATGGAGGCAATTGTTAAGGCAAAGGAAGGGCATTCAGGATTATTTACGGGCTTCTATGAAACAGAAAAAGGTACACCTAAATGGTGGGATGTAATTATTACACCCATCCTTAATGCCGAAGGTAATATTGACCGCTTGTTATCTGTTTCAAGGGATATAACCGAACGCATTAAAAATGAAAATGAAATCAAATCGCTCAATGAAAGTCTTGAATTAAAAATAGAGGAACGTACCCGGCAATTAGAAACCACAAATAAAGAACTGGAATCTTTCAGTTATTCTGTTTCGCATGATTTAAGGGCCCCCCTTAGAGCGGTAAACAGTTATGCACAAATAATGATAGAAGAATATGGAAAAGTGTTAGAGGAGGATGGCCGCAATATATTGGAAAGCATTAGGTATAATGGTGAAAAAATGGGCAGGCTTATTGATGAATTGCTGGCCTTCTCTAAACTTGGCCGCAAGGAGCCTGAGCGGCAAAGTGTTAACATGAATCAATTGCTGAATAAAGTGCTAGCTGACCTTGGAGAACATTACTCAATAAATGCAACAATCAAAATTGGTATCCTTCCGGATGTACAGGCAGATAATGTAATGATGTATCAGGTTTTGTATAACCTGCTTTCAAATGCTGTTAAATATTCATCAAAAAAAGAAAATCCAATCATTGAAGTTTTTACTGAGCAAAAAAATGATAAAACAGTCTTTGTTATAAAAGACAACGGTGTTGGTTTTGATATGGAGTATGCTGATAAACTATTTGGCGTATTCCAACGCCTGCACTCCGAAAAACAATTTGAAGGCAACGGTGTGGGCCTTGCTATTGTACATCGCATTATTACAAAGTTTGGTGGCCAGGTTTGGGGTGAAGCCAAAGAAGATAAAGGAGCCACTTTTTATTTTACACTTAACTAAAACCAGAAACATGAACAGCGCAACAGAAATTATTTTGATAGAAGATAATATCAGTGATGCCGATTTAATAAAGCGGGTATTATTAAAAAATAGACTGGTAAATAACTTAATTCATTTAAGCGACGGACAGGAAGCACTGGCGTATTTTAAAAATCAACTGGCTGATCAGGCTAGATTTAAATCAATACCGCATATTATTTTACTTGATTTAAAAATGCCTAAAGTAAACGGGCTCGTTGTGCTGCAGCAGTTAAAATCGGATGAACAAACAAAAAAAATACCGGTAGTGATACTAACCTCTTCAAAGGAAGATCCGGATATAGCGGAAAGTTACCGGCTGGGTGCCAACAGTTATGTGGTAAAACCAGTAGTATATGATGAATTTGTAAAAGCAGTGTCTGAACTTGGCCAATATTGGCTATTGGTGAATCAACCATTAAAATAAACAAATGAAAACCTACAACATTCTTCACTTGGAAGATTCAGAAATAGACGCTGACCTCGTAAAAAGGGTTGTAACACTCGGTGGCCTGCATTGCAACTTTTTATTGGTAGATAATAAAGAAGATTTCATTAAAGGACTTGAGCATCATCAACCTGATATGATATTGAGCGATCATACTTTACCTTCTTTTAACTCAAAAAAGGCTTATGTACTTGCGAAAGAAATGTACCCTGATATTCCCTTTTTATTGGTTACCGGAACGGTATCAGAAGAGTTTGCCGTGCAAATGATAAAAATAGGGGTAGACGATTATTTGTTGAAATCAAATTTGCAACGCCTACCTATGGCCATCAGCAATGCGTTTGCAAAAAGAGCAGGTGATGAAAAAATAAAAGCCATGCGGTGGGAGTTGCAGCAATCAGAAGCACACCTTAGGAGTATTTTTGATAATTCAACTAACGGTATCATATTGTTAGACAAGAATTGTAACATACTTGAACTTAACAGCCGTGCCAATCATTTTACAAAGCTTGCATTTAGCAATCAACTAAAGAAAAGAGATAGTTTGGTGGAGCAACTTCCTGAATACAGGAAGCAGGAATTTGCTGATAAATTTGCAGCGGTATTAATTGGAGAAGCTGTCAATTATGAGAGTGCCTATGTTCAGACCATGGGCAAAAAAATATACTTTCAGGTATATATGTATCCAATAGTCACCCATGAAGGAAGCATTAGCGGCGCCTGTATGAATTTTGAAGATATAACTGAACGTAAAATATCAGATGGACAAAGAAAGCGCCTTGCTGAGCGATTGCAGCTTGCAACAAAGAGCGTAAATATGGGGATATGGGATTGGGATTTAGAAACTAACACGGTTGAAGCCGATGAGGGCATGTACATAATGTATGGAATCACAGCAGCGGATTTTAATTCTGTCTATAGTGGTTGGGTGTCTAGAGTGCATAACGAGGACAGCCTAAGGGTAGCAAACGAAGTACACCTTGCTATTACAAATAAGAAAGATTATGATACTGAATTCAGGATTGTTTTGAATGATTCATCTATTCATTATATAAAGGCTACCGGTATTGTTAAAAGGGATGAAGAAGGGAAAGCAATACGGATGGTTGGAACCAATTTGGATATTACTTCACAAAAAGAAAAAGAACAGCATCTTACCTTATTGGAATCTGTAATTACAAATACATCAGACGCAGTATTGATTACCGAAGCAGAACCATTTGATGAACCAGGACCAAGGATACTTTTTGTAAATGAAGCCTTTACTAAAATGACGGGTTACACTGCGGCAGAAGTAATGGGTAAAACCCCAAGGATTTTACAAGGCCCAAAGTCAGATATGCAAGAATTAAAAAAACTGAGTAGAGCTATAAGAAAATTGCAACCCTTTGAAACCTCTATTATAAATTATAGAAAGAATGGAGAAGAATTTTGGAATAATTTTTTGATCACACCCGTGACAAACGAAACAGGATTTTGCACCCATTGGATTGCTATTGAAAGAGATATTACGGAACAAAAGCTTATTGAAATAAACCTAAAACAATTAAACGAAGACCTGAAAGATCATGTAAAAAAGCTCGCATTATCCAATGAAGAACTAGAGCAATTTGCATTTGTAGCTTCGCATGATTTGCAGGAACCCCTGCGGATGGTCACTAATTACCTAACACAATTAGAAAGAAAATACGGCGATGTGTTAGATGACAAAGCAAAAAAATACATTGGCTTTGCAGTAGATGGTGCAAAAAGAATGCGACAGACTATTTTGGATTTACTTGAATTTTCAAGAATAGGAAAAACAGCAGAGACGGAAAAGCTCCTTGAGTTGAATGAACTAATTAGCGAAATAAAAATATTACTGGCAGAAAAAATAACAGAAAAAAAAGCAACACTCGTTATTGATAACCTGCCTACAATATATGCCGACATTACCCCGATAAGACAGGTATTTCAAAATTTAATTGCAAATGCGCTTGAATATTCATTGAACGATATTCCTGTGCAAATACATGTATCTGCTGAAGAGACAGAAGATTTTTGGCAGTTTGCATTAGCTGATAATGGAATAGGAATAAGCAAAGAATATCATGAAAAGATTTTTGTCATCTTTCAGCGCTTACATTCAAAAGAAGACCACCCGGGCACAGGCTTAGGTTTGGCAATAACTAAAAAAATAATAGAAGGGCATGGGGGAAAAATATGGGTAGAGTCTGGAGAGGGGGAAGGAAGCACTTTTTATTTTACGATAAAGAAATAAAATGACTTTTTAAATACAAAACGCTAATATTATTTAGGGCTTTAAAAATTATTTCAAATATTATTTCACCTCGTCAGGCACTTTACCCTTTGCATCCATCATACGCATACTCTTTGCATCTTGCAAAAATTCTGATGCAAAAATAAACTCGTTTAGTTGTTTGTTGTCGCTAAAAATAATGTCTTTGCTATTGCCTGTCCACTCTTTTTTGCCTTGTACCATGTACAAAATATTATCACCGATTTCCATTACACTATTCATATCGTGGGTGTTTACGATGGTGGTAATGTTATACTCTATGGTGAGTTCTCTAATGAGCTTATCAATGATCATGGAGGTTACAGGATCCAAGCCTGAGTTGGGTTCATCGCAAAAAAGATATTTTGGGTTTAACACAATAGCACGTGCAATACCAACCCGTTTTTTCATTCCACCACTAATTTCTGAAGGAAATTTTTTGTTGGCATCTTTAAGGTTTACCCTATCCAAAACTTCGTTTACTCTTTTTCGTTTTTGTGCACCGGTATCAGTTGTAAACATGTTGAGGGGGAACCTAATATTTTCTTCAACCGTCATACTATCAAACAAAGCAGAGCCTTGAAAAAGCATACCTATTTCTCTTCTAAGAATGGTACGCTCTTCCTGCGTCATTTCTGTAAAACTCTTTCCGTCGTAAATAATCTCGCCTTCATCAGGCTCAAAAAGCCCAACAAGGCATTTCTGTAAAACTGTTTTACCGCTGCCACTTGTACCAATTATTAAATTTGTTTTACCGGTTTCCATTGTGTGGCTTACACCATCAAGCACAACTTTGTCGCCGAAAGATTTTTTTAGGTTTTTAAATTCAATCATGTTTTAAAAGAATAAAAATTTTAAAGAAGCAAAGCGGCTAGTGCATAATCAGAGAGTAAAATCATAATACAGCTAACCACTACGGCCTTTGTACTCGATCTGCCAATTTCCAACGCACCACCCGTTACATGATAACCGTAATATGCCGGGATGGAGCTAATGATAAATGCAAAAGTATACGCTTTTATAAGCGCAAACCAAACATTAAATGCGGTGAAATTTTCCATCAAGCCACGGTCAAATGTATCGTTAGATAGAATGCCTGATGCATTGCCTGCCAACCTACCGCCCCAAATGCCCAATACCATCGAGATAATAACAAGTAAAGGAATCATAAGCAATGCCGATGCTATTTTTGGCATTACTAAATAAGTCTTTGTATTAATGCCCATAATTTCTAAAGCATCTATCTGCTCACTCACCCGCATGTTGCCTAGCTCACTCGCAATTTTACTTCCTACAACACCAGCTAGTACAATACAAACAAGTGTGGGTGAAAACTCTAGAATTACTGTATCACGTACAATTTGTGCAATGGTACTTTTCGGAATAAGCGGACTAACGAGCTGGTAAGCAGTTTGAACAGCACTTACAGCACCCATAAAAACAGAAACAATTGCAACAATCCCAATGGAACCAATGCCGATATCGTTGCATTGCACCATAAATTCCTTCCAGTAAACTTTGGCATTTTCAGGTTTAGCAATCATGCCTTTCAGCATAAGCGTGTACCTGCCAAGATGTGTAATAAAATTCATTAAATCTGTTATTATTTAAATATACTTCGATACATTTTACCATTAATTATGCCGAACTCTTGGTTTTACTCTTCCACCATTTACTTCGTTTGAGCTCATCTTGCGTTGCCGGTGTAGTTGCAGTTCGGTTTTTACTTTTTGATTGTGCATCAACAAC
>JANOTH010000210.1:0-10613 GCA_031416275.1 Ferruginibacter sp.
GCTGGGGTTATCATTTGCAGGATTTGCAGATAAACGACATTACTTTCGATGAAGCCATTATTACCAGTATGAGTAAAGTAGTGGCAAGTAATAACCTAAAAGCTGCCGCTGAAAATGAAGGACAAGCGTTGCTGATAACCAAAACTAAAGCAGCAGAAGCCGAAGGAAATGCAATAAAAATAGCAGCAGAAGCAGAGAGACAAGCCGCACAGTTGCGTGGACAAGGTGTTGCACTTTTCCGTGAGGAAGTAGCACGTGGTATGAGTTCTGCAGCCTCGGAAATGAAACAGGCAAATTTGGATACCAACGTAATTTTATTCAGCATGTGGGTAGAAGCCATTAAAAACTTTGCTGAGTATGGAAAGGGAAATGTAATTTTCCTCGATGGCAGCAGTGATGGAATGGAAAAAACAATGAGACAAATAATGGCTATGCAGCAATTGCAGGAGCAAAAATAAAAATCGCTTTCATTGAAGATGCCTCGTTTTAAAACGGGGCATTTTTTTGAGATTAACAAATTCTTTTGCCCTTTTCTATTTTAATTTCATTTAATTGCAAAAGATTAATACTTGCACTAAAACAACGCTAAATAATCCTTCAGAATATGTTTGATATTTTTTTACAGGTAGACAGTACAGCAGCAGTTGCAGCCGCTAATGCAAAATCGGAATCTGTTATAGGAATGTTGAGTAAAGGTGGTCCAATAATGATCCCATTAGGGATCTTGTTTGCACTGGCTGTGTATGTCTTCATTGAGCGATTGCTGGTTATTAAAAAGGCCAACGTTGCTGATGAAAATTTTATGAGCATTATTAGAGACCAGATAACGGGTGGCAATGTATCTGCTGCGAGAAGTCTTGCAAAAAACAAAGACAATCCGGTAAGTAGAATGATAGATAAAGGCATTCAACGAATAGGAAAGCCAATTGATGCTATTGAGAAAAGTATGGAGAATGTAGGTAAACTTGAATTGTATAAAATGGAAAAAAACATTACAATTCTTTCTGTTATTGCCCGAATTGCGCCTTTATTTGGCTTTGTAGGAACGATTGTGGGCTTGGTAATTCTTTTGAAAGAATTCGCAACAATTAGTAATCCATCCATCAGCCAAATCGCCGATGCTATGTATATTAAACTGATAACTTCTGCAAGCGGACTAATCATAGGTATGCTCGCTTATTTGGGTTATAGTTATTTAGATACACAGGTAAATAGAATGGCAAATAAAATGGAAAATGCAAGCAGCGAGTTTATTGATATTTTGCAGGAACCAACGAGGTAGAAACAAGATAAAAGACACAAGACACAAGATTTGAGATAAAAGATAAAAGACAAAAAACAGGTGCATCATTCGTAATTCAACATTCGTAATTCGTAATAAACTCATGGGTTTAAGAAAAAATAAATTAAGAGATGAACATTCAGAAGTGGATACAGGTCCGTTGAATGATATTTTATTTATTTTGTTGATGTTCTTTTTAATGATTTCTACATTGGCTAATCCTAATGTAATCAAAATGAGTGTGCCCAAATCTAAGAGTGATACTAAGCAAAAGCAAAGTGTAGTTGTAAGTGTAGATAAGGATAAAAATATGTTTGTGGGTTCAAAAAAAATTAATACCGATTCGCTTGAATCTGTCCTTAGAAAATATATAAACGAAGGTGACAGCGTAAAGCCTGCAGTGGTTATAAATGCAGATTCTGTTTCGCAATGGGGTGAAATTGTAAAAGTAATGCGAATAGCTAGAAAGCTTGGCGCAACAACATCTGCTACCGTTACAGGTAGCGACTAACAATTAACATCCGTTCTTTCCCCTGCATATCTTTTTTTATAGCAACATTGTATTGTGCATTAGCAAAGATGTTAGCTGTTTCATAAGCATAATCTTCGTGCACTTCTAATAATATTTTCCCCTTTTCTTCTAAATGTTCATGAGCAAAAATTAATATTTTCTTGTAGAAAACTAATGGGTCGTTATCCGGGACAAACAATGCAAGATGAGGCTCGTAATTTGTTACGTTTTTATCTAAAATACTTTTTTCTTTTTCAGGGATGTAAGGTGGATTGCTGATTATAAGATCGAATTGTGGCAGCTGTTCGTAATTTTTCTCATTCAAAAAATCCATTTCTAAAAAGCTAATGACGACATTATTATTGCTGGCATTTTTTTCTGCAAGCGCTAAAGCATCCCTGCTAACATCAATCGATGTTACGTTTACAATTGGTACATTTTTTTTAATACTGACGGGGATACAGCCACTGCCGGTACCGATATCTAACATTTTCGTTCCACCACTTTCTTTCAAAAAATTTATGGCTTCCAATACAAGTTCTTCCGTTTCAGGTCTTGGTATTAATACAGCACTATTTACTTTAAAATTTAAATTGTAAAACCAAGCGCTACCGGTAATATACTGTACAGGAACTTGTTCTTTCAAAGCACTCAATGCAGCCATCATTGATTTTAAAATTTCAGTTTTTAAAACCTCTTCGCCATTAGTAATAATAGCAGATTTTGAAATACCTGTAAAATGTTGAAAGATAATATCTGTTATTGCTGAGGTTTCTCCTTTTTGATACAATGATTGTAAGTTGCTGATAAATTCATTGTATAATTGTTTAATCGTCATCTAAGCAAACATACTTTATTTTTTGATGCTTATTTTTACCCCTTGAAAAAACATGAAATTTACATGCAGAGGTGTATTGAGCTTGCAGCATTAGGCGTAGGCAACGTGGCTCCCAATCCAATGGTAGGTGCTCTACTTGTTTTTAATAATAGAATTATTGGAGAGGGTTATCATGAAACATTTGGATACGCTCATGCAGAAGTAAACTGTATTACAGGCATTAAAGATGCTGATAGATGTTTAATAGAGAAAAGCACGCTTTATGTCTCCCTAGAGCCTTGTGCACACTTTGGTAAAACACCACCTTGTGTGGATTTAATTATTGAGCAAAAAATACAGCATGTTGTAATTGGTTGTAGAGATAGTTTTGAAAAGGTAAATGGTGCAGGTATCAATAAATTAATTGCTGCGGGTATAAAAGTTGATGTTGGTATTTTAGAAACAGCATGCATTGATTTAAATAGAAGATTTTTTACGCTTCATCAAAAAAAACGCCCATACATAATTCTTAAATGGGCACAAAGCCAAGATGGATTTATTGCAGCAGAAGCAAACACTAAAACTAAAATAAGCAACATTTACACTGATAGGTTAGTTCACAAATGGCGTTCACAGGAAGCAGCAATATTAGTTGGTGCAAATACTGTAAAAACCGATAACCCAACATTAACTACCCGTAATTGGAAAGGGAAAAATCCTGTCAGAATCATCATTGATGAAGCTCTAAAACTTTCTAATAATTCAAATGTTTTTAATGTAGAAGCTGATTCAATTGTAATAAATAGAAAGCTAAGTGCTGTAAAAGAAAATGTGGAATATTATAAAATTGATAATAGCCAGCTTGTAATTGACGGCGTTTTAGACTGCTTATACAAAAGAGGAATTAATTCGGTCATTGTAGAGGGAGGTAGCATAACACTTCAATATTTTATTAATGCAGGGTTATGGGATGAAGCAAGGATAATTACAAATACATCTATGTTTTTAAAGAACGGCGTTAATGCTCCTAAATTGAATCATCAAAATATTGTTTCCTCTATAGAAATTCTAAACGATCAGATTGATTTTTTTCTAAATAATAATAATGACTCATTATAGTACTATAGACCAATTGGGAGAAGCAACTTTTAAAGACAGAGGCAGCACTTTTATTGCCTATTCTTTCCCACTAGACAGCGTGGAGAAGTTTAAACCAATTCTTCAAAAACTAAAAAAAGAACATCCAAAGGCTGCACATTTTTGTTTCGCATATAAAGTTGGATTAGATGGAAATAAGTTTAGGTCAAGCGATGATGGCGAACCATCCGGCAGTGCCGGTAAACCAATTTTAGGACAAATAGAAAGTAAAGGCATTACCGACGTATTGGTTATAGTTGTTAGATACTTTGGTGGGTCTTTACTTGGTGTACCCGGATTAATTAATGCCTATAAATCCTCTGCGGCAATGGCCTTGCAGGTAGTTCCAATTATTAGAAAACCAATTCTATTTACCATAAAAATAGAATTTGACTATACAAACATCAACGAAATTTCAAAAATAATTAAGCATTATAAATGCAATATTCTCGCTCAGGAAAATGTACTTTTTTGCGTCTACACAATTGGCGCACCACTAGAAATGAAAGAAGAGGTACTTTTTAAATTAAAAAATTTGAATAATGTCTACATATTATAAATATTTTAAATAGTTTTTAAATGTTGATAAAGCGGGCGTTTTTATTAACATTTTTTTATAACTTCAAGGCAACCGCTTAAAGATATAAGATGATTAAAACTCTACTCGTCCTAACTTTTTCCTTTTTTGTATTTTTAGCATCAGCTCAGCAACTCTATTTTATGAGCCAGTACCTCCAGCATAATTCAATGATTAATGCGGGTGCTGCCGGTATTTCAAATCAAAAAATGGTTGGCGTATCCTATAGGAGCCAATGGTCAAGCTTTCCGGGCAACCCACGCACATACATGGTTTATGGTGATGCCAATTTAGAAAAATTTAATGCGGGTTTAGGAGGCTATGTTTACCGAGATGAAACGGGTCCTACAAGCCGAACAGGATTGCAGATGGCATTTTCAAAACATATTATTAACGACGAAAAACAAAAATTAGGCTTGGGTATTGAGTTGAGGGGTTGCAATATGCGCTTGATAAGGCTAAAGTAATTACTGCCTTAGGCAATGACCCGGCTTTAAGAGGCGCAGCTTCAAAATTTGCATTTGATGCTGGTGCGGGTATTTATTATACCGACGGTAAACTAAGTGTGGGGGCGGCTGTGAGTCAATTGATACAATCTAAGCTACAGCTATCAGATGTGCCTAATGCAAAACTTGGTGGAAAGTTATACCGCCATTATAATTTTAATGCCAATTATAAAATTCAAACGGGCGATGATATTTTTTTAATTCCCAACGCATTGGTGAGGTTGGTAGATAATTCACCCACAGAGTTTGAGGCAGGGATGAAACTGGATTATCAAGATAAAATATGGTTTACTTTTTTGTACCGTTACCGCCAATTATACAGTATGCAAACAGGCTTTAAAATAGCAGAAAAGCTAAACATTTCTTACAGTTATGATGCTTATAATACGCCAATAAGTGTCTTCGATGGAGGTTCAGGCGCACATGAAATAGGTTTACGTTTTGACATTGAAAAAAATTAATTATGCCAACTGAAACAAAGTATACTTCATTTAAAACTTTCTATCCTTATTATCTAAAGGAGCACAGTGATTTTAAAAATAGAGTATTACACTTTACAGGTACGCTGCTACTTATAAGTTTTTTAATTGGAGGTATCATAACGGGAAAGTGGTGGCTATTTGCCCTTATACCTGTTACTGGTTATGGTTTTGCATGGGTAGGTCATTTTTTTATTGAGAAAAATAAGCCTGCAACATTTACGTATCCTTTTTACAGCCTTGCAGGTGATTTTGTAATGTTTTGGGATATGCTTACGGGTCAAATAAATAAAAAATTGGCTGCTGCAAAAAATAAGTTTGACAACACATAATATTAAAAATGGGGCGCTACTTTAAATTGGTATGGTACAAATGCTACCGGCGGCACAGCATCATCATCAGCAACCATTCCATTAACAACTACCGCAGGTAGTACAATGTATTACGTTAGCCAAAGTATAGGAAGTTGCAAAGGACCACGAGCTATGATAACAGTTAATGTAACAGCAACGCCTGCAGCACCAACAGTATCAGCAACTCCGGTTCAATATTGTCAGGGAGCTACAGCAGTCGCATTGACTGCTACCCCTGCAACAGGAGCTACATTAAATTGGTATGGTACAAATGCTACCGGCGGCACAGCATCATCAACAGCAACCATTCCATTAACAACCGCTGCAGGAAGTACAAATTATTATGTGAGCCAGAGCATAGGAAATTGCGAGGGACCAAGAGCAATGATGACTGTAAATGTTAGTCCTGCTTTAACAGTGAATGCCGGTAGTAACGTCACAATTGCAGCAGGTACATCTACCCAACTAAATGGCACGGTAACACCTTCCGGTACTTATAATTATTTATGGACAGCAAACGGACCATTATCCTTGAGTGCAAACAACATACTTAATCCTGTTGCTAGTCCGTTGCAGACTACTGTATATTTATTAACCGTGACCAACCCATTAAACCTCTGTTCATATCCTGGATCTGTAACAGTAACTGTGGTTGCAAACTGCATAAATGTAAAGAATGCATTTACGCCTAATGGTGACGGAATTAACGACAGATGGGTAGTATATGATCAGGCATTTTGCCTAAAACCTAATGGCGTTTCAGTAAATGTGTTTAACAGATATGGAAGTAAAGTATTTGAATCTAAGAATTATACCAATACTTGGGATGGTACATATAAAGGCAAACCAATACCTGACGGAACTTATTTTGCTGTAGTTGAGTTTCAACTTTTAGACGGCTCAAGGAAGACTGTGAGAAACGATGTTACTGTGTTAAGATAGAAATAATTTTATTACGATTAAATATGTAAAGTCTCCGACATAATGTTAGAGACTTTTTTTTAAGACATGTATTCCTTAACTAGTGTATAGTCACCAACTATTTTCAGCACATTACCATTTTTCATATTTGAAAATTTAGGGTTGTATTAAAATTTTATCGGGCACTTTGAGGAACAAACCTACAAACACCTCCAACGCAAATGAGCCCCCACGCTGCCTGCCATAGTCTAATTGAAAACGTATAGCATTCTTTTCGTAGCCGTTGGTGTGCAGCTTAGCTAAAAGCCTAGCGCACTAACAACACACGCTTACTCTTTTTAAAAACCTATAAGCATACACAAATGTCGTTGGTTCTCCAGCTCACTTTACTTTCCCTTCCATATAAAACAACGGGTGGGTTTATAATTAGGAAAAGCAAAAATAATTCTTACCGACATGAGCGGAAATGTTCGACCATGTTGCCTTTGCTCATGCTCCTAAGCATTTAGGGTATAAAACTGTGCTCACAACAAGATTGGTTTTAAGAATCTTTCACAAAATTTCGACTGCTCATTAAATGGCACGTTTATCTATATAATTATTTGTCTACACGGCAGTAAAACACTAATCTAAAATTTATGCAAGTTCACATTTCCACCATTATTAAAACAGTTGTAGCAGGTTGTATCATTATAACTTTTGCATCGTGCAACAGCAACCCGAGTACATCTACAACATCAAAAAAAGATAGTATGACAACAGAAAACACACAGGTAACATTGAAGCCTACGATGCCTGCACCCGAATGGGCGCCGAGCATTAAACCTGAAATGCAGGTAGTAATTGAAAAATTAATGAGCCTTGGTGGCAAGCCAATAGAAACCCTCACGGGAGCAGAAGCACGCATGCAACCTACGCCTACAGATGCGGTGGTGGCGGTGATGAAAGACAATAACATGACGGCGCCTGCATCCCAATGTGATACCATGGGCAAGGATATACCCGTAACAGGTGGGACAACTCATATACGGATTTACACACCTAAGCAAGGTAAAGCGCCTTACCCGGTAATTGTTTATTATCATGGTGGTGGCTGGGTGATAGCAGATATAGATGTGTACAACGGCGGTGCGCAGGCTTTGTGCGAGCAAGTAGGTGCAGTGGTAGTTTCTGTAGAGTATCCTAAGGGTCCTGAACAAAAATTTCCGGCAGCACATGATGTGTCTTTTGATGCGTACCAATGGGTACTTAAAAACTTTGCGGAGCTACAAGGTGACTCAACCAAACTTGCTGTGGCAGGGGAGAGTGCGGGTGGTAACCTTGCGGCTAACATGAGCATAATGGCCCGTGATAAAAAATTACAAATGCCATTGTACCAAGTGCTGGTGTACCCTATTGCAAACAATGATACTAACAGCGAAAGCTATGTAAAATTTGCTGCTGCAAAACCATTGAACAAACCTATGATGGAGTGGTTTATTAAAAATGAATTTAGTTCTGCTGCACAGGCTGCTGATCCTCGTGTGAGTCTGGTAAAAGCAAACCTTGCGGGATTGCCTAAAACATTGATCATTGCTGCGGAAATAGATCCTCTACAAAGTGAAGGAAAATTATTGAGTGATAAATTATCTGCCGCAGGTGTGCAGACAGACTACCAATTATACAACGGCGTAACGCATGAGTTTTTTGGAATGGCTGCTGTTGTACCTCAAGCAAAAGAAGCACAGGCATTGGCTGCAAGTAAATTAAAAGCAGCTTTTGGTTTGTAAGTTGAAGTTTAATTTTATAGAAATGCTATCCTTGTAATAAGGGTAGCATTTTATGTAAATGCCTTTTTAAAAACCATAATGTCTTGTCCTAAAATACGTTTACCGCCTATAATTTCCTAAATAAATTAAACCTGCCCCAAAATTAAAAAGGCTTCCTGTGTAAGGAGGCCTTTATTGTTTAGGGAAACCAAATTTTTTGTTGTCTTACATATTGATCAAAATAATGCTTACACTATTTTATTTTTAAAGAAATCCAGCGTTCTTTGCCATGCAAGTTTTGCTGCTGCTTCGTTGTAGCGGGCTGCCGACGTATCGTTGTGAAAAGCATGGTTTACGCCTTCGTACACATACAACTCGTAAGAGACATTGTTTTGTTTAAGCGCCGCTTCGTAGGCAGGTATGCCTGCATTCACTCTTTCATCCAGCCCGCCATAATGTAATTGAACAGCACTCTTTATTTTAGCAACATCTGCAGCTTCCGGTTGTCTGCCGTAGAATGCCACAGCAGCTTTTAGGTTTGGCATATTTACCGCTAAGTTGTTTACCATAGCACCGCCCCAGCAGAATCCTACACAACCAAATTTGCCATTGCTGTCTTTTCTTGCACCGCCATATTCAAATGCTTTTATAAAATTATTAAGGGTTTGCTTCGCATCCAACTTTGCAAACTGTGCCCTCACTTCATCATCGTTTGCAGGTAATGTACCCAAGGCTGCCAGTGCATTTGGAGCTATGGCTAGATAGCCGGCTTTTGCTGCTCTTCTTGCCACATCTTCTATATGCGCATTCAGTCCACGGTTTTCATGAATGATAATTACCGTTGGGTATTTGCCTTCCTTTTTTGGTCTGGCTACATATGCCTGCATTTCGCAATTGTCTCCGGCATATTTTATATTTTCTGTAAAAAGTTCATCATCATTTACCGGTATTGTTGCGGCCTTTGCATAATTCAATTCTATTAATGGTAATACAGCCATAGCTGCGGCGGTGCCACCGGTAAGAATAGCAAGGCGTTTAATAAAATCTTTTCTTGTTAAGGGTTTGTGGGTGTACTCGTCGTAAAGGTTAATTATTTTCTGATCCATTATAAATGATTTTAGGCATTGAAAATAATGTAATTTTTTTGTAAGAACTTTCTTAGATGCGTAAATACGTCATGGAAGCTTTTTAAACAGAAAATATTTATAAAAGTGTAATGAACAAATAATTTTTGTGTAAGTAATTTTTCAAAGTTTCGTAATAGAAGAAAAAAATTATGAAGCCAATCAAAACAATTGTAGCTATCATTCTATTAGCAGGTTGTATTACAATTGCATCTTATGCCCAAACAGAAAAGCCTATGGCGGCAAAGCCGATGGCAGATAAAATGATGAAAAAGAAGGTCTCTAAAAAAGAGGCTGCTAAAATGAAAAAAGATGAAATGATGCAGAAAGATGAAATGATGAAAAAAGAGGAAATGATAAAAAAAGAAAAGATGATGAAGGAGGAAGAAATGATGAAGAAGGAGCAAATGATGAAGAAGGAAAAACCGAGAAAATAGTTTTTAGTAGGTTGTTTTATGGCTCTATCGCTGTTTTATAAACGGGGTAGAGCTTTTTTGTTTTTTGCAAAACATAATAAAAGTTGAAAAAAGATAAAAGGCTGAAGAGCGACGGGATAGCAGCGGCTATACTTTTTATATCGCTTCAGCGAATAAAAAGATAGTAGCGAATAGCCCGAACAAATGTTGAATGATTTGTTAATGAAGACCGCCCAAAGTGTTTAAGCAATACCTTTAAGTGCACCGATCATTCCTACCTTGTCTATTGCTTTAAAAACCGTATTGCCGGCTACAAGTATATGTGCGCCTGCATCTACAATACTTTTTGCATTCTGTAAAGTTACGCCACCATCTACTTCAATTTTAACTGAAAGGTTTTGCTCATCTATCATCTGGCGAAGCTGTTTAATTTTTTGCAGCGTGTGCGGAATAAATGATTGCCCGCCAAAACCTGGATTTACGCTCATTACACAAACCACATCTATATCCGCTAAAATATCTGCCAATGCACTTACCGGTGTGTGCGGATTGATTGCAACGCCGGCATGCATCCCAAGGGTTTTTATCTGTTGTATGTTGCGGTGTAAATGCGGGCAAGCTTCAATGTGTACGGTAAGATTATTTGCGCCGGCATCTCTAAATGCTTCCGCATATTTATCAGGATTTTCAATCATTAAATGCACATCGCAATACTTTTTTGTAGCATCGGTAATAAACTTTG
>JANOTH010000211.1:0-2561 GCA_031416275.1 Ferruginibacter sp.
CTTAAAAGCAAGTCCAACTTCTAAAAAGCCAAGCACCACTTTAACCGTAGTAAGCCAGCCGCCACTTTTCGGTAAAGATTTAAGCATACCTGGGAACAGTGCAAACAATGCAAAGGGCAATGCCAGGGCAAAACCAAAACCGCCCATGCCCGCTGTCAACTGCATAGCGCCACCATCTGCGGTTAAAGAACCTGCAAGCAGTGAACCCAAAATTGGACCTGTGCACGAGAATGAAACCAATGCAAGTGTAAGCGCCATAAAGAATATGCCTACTGCATTGCCTGCCCCCGCTTTGCTGTCCGTTTTATTGGTAAAGGAAGCCGGCAAAGTAATTTCATATACACCAAAAAAGGACAAAGCAAAAATGATGAAGATTACGAAGAACCCAACATTGAGGTAAACATTGGTTGAAATATTGTTTAAAATATCGGGGTTCAGTGTATCGAGAAAATGAAATGGAAGACTTAGTAAAATATAAATAAAGAAGATAAAGAACCCATATAAAAATGCATTTTTAATACCTGTTTTTCTGCTCTCCGCTTTTTTTGTGAAGAAAGAAACCGTTAGCGGAATCATAGGAAATACGCACGGCGTAAGCAAGGCAACTAAACCGCCGAAAAAGCCTAAAAGAAAAAGTGCACCCAATCCTTTTGATTGAACTTCATCTGTAATAGAGGCAGAAGACGTTTTACAGTCAGTTAATGGTTTATCAATATTAATAGATGGAATTAGTATGCGGTTTGACACAACTGCAGTAGCTTTTTCTCCCGTTAAAATTTTGAGTGTATCTGATTCGGGGAAAAAAGATTCGTAAGCACCTACTTCATAATTTACCTGCAGTTCAAAAGAGGAAGGTACAGTACCTGCAAGGGTTACAAACTGCGTAAAAACAATACTATCAGTTGTAGTCTGTAATTTTTTTGCCCAAACATGGTCATCAGTTAGTGTACCAAGTGTTGTAATTTGTAGCTCGTTTAAAACAACAGCACTATCATCTTTATTTACTGTAATACCCGAAATTTCTGTTGCTGCATCTGGCGCTGTATAAACATGCCAATCTTTTTTAATGATTCCGGTAAAAGTTATTTTGTATTTAGCATCAGCTATTTTTTCAGCACTATTTTTCCATTGTACTATGGAGCTGTCCTGCGCTTGCACTTTTACGGAAAACAAGAAAACACAAAGGAATAAAACACACCGAAAAGTAAAAAAACGCATAAACTAAAATTTATAAAAAAACCCGACTTAACATCGGGGCGTAAAATTATATTAATTATTGATTATGATCTTGGATCAATTTTTATAGAAAAAGGAACATCTTTTGGAGGCAAACATTTTTTATCGTTGCAAACCATGTAAGTAATTTTTCCTTTAGCAACTGTTGCTACTGCAGCTTTCAATTTTACCCTCTGTACAAAATCTACTTTGTTGCCATAATATTTTAAGGTCATACCAAAGTTTTTGTCGTATTCTTTTTCCTGCTTACCCATTTCTGCCACTTTACCATCAGTTTTTACCAACGGGTTTTTATCGAAAGCAAAAGAAGTTGGTACCGGGCCATCGCCACTTATATCCTGAGAATAAATATGCCATTTAGGTTCTAATATAGCTGTCATATGTAGCTCATACACATCGCCTTTAATTTTTTTAGCTGTGTATGTCCATTTAACAGGATTTTCCATTTGTGCAAACGCAGCAGCGAAAAAGAAAAATGCTAAAAAAGAGAGTAATGATTTTTTCATACTAAAATATTTGTCTTGCAAAGTTATTTGCAATGCTATAAATACGATGTTAAATATAAAACCTTACGGTAGAATGCGTCACTTGCATTATGCCGAAACGAGCATATTTAACTTAAGCAGGTCGGCAAAAACTGTTCGTCCATCTGTATTTCCTAAAGCTTCGCTACAGGCACGCTCTGGGTGGGGCATCATACCAAAAACATTGCCGGCAAGGTTTTTAATGCCTGCTATATTGTTTGTTGTACCGTTTGGATTATGATCTTCGTGCACCGTTCCATCTTTATCGCAATACGTGTAAATGATTTGGTTGTTTTTTTCCAGGTCGGCTAATACATCTTCAGATGCAAAGTACCGTCCTTCGCCATGCGCAATAGGAACCATTAGCGGCTTTGCAGCTTCGTCGTTTGGGTTTTTTATAAATACATTTTTGCAAATAAATTGTTGGTTTGCATTTACAAGCAAAACACCGGGCAACAAACCACTTTCGCATAAAATTTGAAAGCCGTTACAAACACCCAAAACTTTACCGCCTTCGTTAGCAAAATTTACAACGCTCTGCATCATCGGGCTAAAGCGGGCAATAGCACCGCACCTTAAATAATCGCCATAACTAAAACCTCCCGGCAATACAATGCAATCTTCTTTTGTAAAAGCACAAATATCACTGTCTTTATGCCAAAGGGTAATCACTTCCTGCCCTAAATCGTTTTGCAGGGCATCTATCATATCTCTATCGCAATTAGAGCCGGGGAACATTACTACGCCAAATTTCATTGGTGGGAGTTTTATTTTGAGAGGCAAAAATATGGTTTTTTTACC
>JANOTH010000212.1:0-8103 GCA_031416275.1 Ferruginibacter sp.
TCTTTCATTTTTTCGTACAACATTTATAAAATTATCTTTTACATTAAATTTTATGCTATAAGCTCCGTAGCTGTTTTTTATAGAAACTTCTTTAGGCATTGCTTCTACAACATAATTGGCAGGGATGGCAATTTGTATAGAGTCTTCATCTCTGTAAGATGTGTTAAACTGCAAATCATATTTCCTGTTGTTGTCTTCCGGTAATTTACTTGCAGATTTGTTGAAAAAATTAGGTGCAATAAACAACCTTTTCCCTGTAATGTTTGCGTAGTTTGGTGCAGTGATTGATAGTTTTTCAAGTACCTCAGGCAGCATACCTTTCGTTTCGGTATATTCAAAATTTTCTACGGTGTAAGTAGGTAAGCTAAGTGTATTATTCAGGTAGCGTTTTTTTTGCTCGGGCGTTGCCTCATTCATTAAACTATGCATATCATCTTGTTGCAAGCCTGTAAATCGTGTTACCACTTGTGCATTTAATGTGCCTTCTTCATTAATAACTGCAATAACTTTTCGTATTTGTAAATTATCATTTGTTTTGTAACCGGGTGTTTTTACCACATGGCCACCATCATCATCAATTAACAGCGCTTTTCTGTTGCCTGTAAAACTTCCCATGTAGCCTGCACTTACAGTTTGGCTTGTGCATTCAAGCCATATAGAATCCTTGGGCTGAGGCACACATACAACTGCATGGTTAAAGTAGGGCGCAGGAAAATCATCTCTTAACCCAAGTCTATTTTCACCCGCTGTTATCAAAACATATTTTGCTGCTATATCAGCTTCTTTTAAAAGGCTCACCATATAATTAGATAGCGCTTTACAATCGCCATATTTTTTTGTAGCAACATAATTTGCATCAAATGGCTGCCAGCCGCCAATGCCAAGTTGTATGCTGATGTATCTTGTATTTTTTTGTAAATAATCATAGAGTACTTTAATCTTTTCGGTGGTACTCGTTAATCTATCTGTAAGTTTATGAACGTCCTGTTTAATATTTTCAGGTAGCTGTTGTCTATTGCTGTTAAGGGTATTTATAAATTTACCAAGGTTTAACCACGAGCTCATATCTCCGGGATAATCTTCTAATTCAAACTGAGATGGAGCAATTATAATAGAAGGAGATAACCCTTCCCACCCGGGTTGGTATGGCTCCTGCACCAATGCGCTTAAATTATTTGCCTTCCATGCGTACGATTTTTTAGAACCCGCAGTTAACATTGTCGGTTTTTCATCAAAAGCAAACTGTTTAATTCTTAAATCAAAATCTGAAGGCGTTTCCACCAAAAATGAGCTTTGCTCCACACTCAATCTTGTATCTTCTAAAGGATCCCACCTTGGTAAAAAGAAAATTCCGTTTAACTCCTGTTCGTCTTCATACTCTATTGTATATGGGTAAGAATTATAATAAAAATTATGGCGTTTTATTCTATTATCTGTAACAAGGCTCACGTTATCGAATGCAGAATAATCAGCAATATCTTTTTTCTTTACAGATTTTATTTCTTTACCTAAGGCGTCATACAAGCGCCCTGATATACTTTCGAGGGTCTGCAGTTTATCGTAACTATTTTGATACGTAGCAAATTTTGCACCCTCCTCATTTAAAATTGTAATAGCATATTTATGAACAATTACACCCTTTGCTTTTGATTTGATTATAACCTTCAATTCTTCAAAACGTTTAACTGCATCTGCATTTTTTTTCAAGGAATCAGGTATGGTTGATACATTATATTTTTGGGCAAAACTTTTAAGGCTCCCGAAAAATAATAATCCAAACAGTAATTTTTTCATTGTTTTACTTAATCTTTTTAAATACAATTTGTTCACTTTGTTTTTTTACAATCTGCCCATAAAATTCCCTTAAAGATTCATAATCATCAGGCGAAAAAATTGCTTTATTAAACCGTAACGTACATTGAAGGTAAATATTGGCTGCATCCTTGGTCATAATGTATTCAAACTGTCCTTCATTGTCGTTGTACTTCATTCTGGTAGATTTTGGCATTTCATCAATTGCATACCCCTTTGGAATTTCCATGTTAACCATAATTACTTCCTGTGTTTTGTAAGGCATTTCTACAGGGTAATTTCGTGTTGCAGCAGTAAAAGGATTTGTTTTATAGGCTTCGCCAAACAATGGGTTAAAATAAACGATGTCTTCGTTAAAATCGAATGAAAAATCGTAACCGATTTTTACTTTTTCATCATAATTTTTAAGAGAATCCAGTCTTTTATTGGATAAAGTAACATCATAATTAAAATTGCTTTCTATTTTTTTAAAGTAGTCTTCTACCTCGTTTTCTTTCATTTCTTCCCTAAAATTATACGACTCATAATACCCAAGGTTACTATTGAAAGAGCCGATAATATTTTTTTTCTCCTCATCGTTTGAAATAAAGATAGACGTCATTTTACTTTCCATTAAGCTATCAGCAAAAAGACCTACTACAATAGGTATATCATTAATTAAGCGGCCGTAGCCATTGTAGCAATATTGTGGCAGATAATTAAAGCCAAGTTTTTTTCTTGAAGCATCTAACAAATAAACTTCGTTATTTATGGTAACCCGTGCAACAACATAATTAAATTTTTTAATTAGCGGATACATTTCATACGCCTTTCCATTATCGGTTGTACTCAGTAAAACAGGATCGGCATTTATTCCTGCTTTTTTTAGCATTGCTACAAGCATCAAGTTTATTTCTGCAACATTTCCTTTTTTTGAAGCAAATGATTTTTTAAGATTTTCAGGTAAATACAAAGCATCATAATCTGTGCAGGTAAAATTTTCACGTATATAATTATAAATTCTTTTGGCATTGGCTAAGGTATCAGCACTGTTAACTACACTTCTTAACTCGTCACCCATCCAATTATTTTTTCCTGTTAAATCTGCTCCAAACTGTTCATCTGTAAGCAATGTTTTAACCAACTCGGTCCAGGTTGACATGTATGGTTTGGGCGGCGCTTCAGGGTAATTAACTGAGCTTAATTGAAATTCAATCTTCGCAATATGATTTGCAATGGTTGTTGTAAATTTTTCTTCAACCATGGGTTTTAAATCTGATAATGACCATTTTAAATGGTTGGTAGTAGCCCTGTATGTTGAAGTTTCAGATTTGCCTACTCCGTTATTAAATAATAGCGTGTATGCCTTAAAGCCTTGTTCTGCCTGTGGCTTCAGGTCGTAATAGCCGGTTGGTAAAAAAATAAAATCAAAAAGAGTTGGTACATTAATTTCATATTCACTTTGCAAAACCGGAATTTTATCTTGAAAAACCCAGTTTCTTAAATTGTATGCATTTGGAGAAATAATGGTATAGGTATATTCTATTACACAGCCTTCTTTTAGATTAGGAAGCGTGAACTTTTTTATATCGTAATTTTTAGATGCTTTATCGCTAAAGACAGACCCCTTATCCATTTTGGTTGCCACAATGTTATTGTTTTCCAAATTATAGGTAACTGCTTCTATCTTTTCAATTTTGTCCTCTTGGTTATTTCCTTTGTAAAGCGGTATTTCAACCGTGGCAAGTGCAAATTGGTTTTTGTTTATTATTTTAATTTTTTTGTGATAAACGTAATGAACGTTAAACCAGGCTTCTTTATCAGATTCATAATTGGCAACTCCCTTATCAAATAGAACTACAGCTTGCGCATTGCTGTCTAAACTATTTATATTGGGTAAAAAGTCTTCTGTTGTAACATTCCCAAATTTGTATTTTGATGGGAAATTTTTTTGCGCAAACACATTGTTTGCTAAAATAAGATAGGCTATCAAAGCAAAAGCATGCCTCATAAAAAGTAATTTTAGTTTTTACGAATATAATAATTTCAATGAAAGTTTTATTACGCATTACAAATTTAATTTCTATTTTAAATATGCTTCAATGCAAATGAAATCTATTGTAAAATCAAATCTTTTTCTTTTACTTTTGTTTCAAACTGTTTCTCTTTATGCAGGATCTTCAAGATTTTTTAGTGCCCATTTCTTTTGCTGCAATTAATGATGATGAAGGTTATGTAAACGGCCAGCTAGGTGCACATATAATGACACAACAAGATGAAGATTTTGATTTAGCTGTAGCAGATATTGTAATTATAGGTGTAAAGGAAACCCGTGGTAATGGCAATGCCGAGAAAGAAAACAATGCGGCAGATGTTATTCGCAAGCAATTATACAGACTACATTATTGGCACACAGATATTAAAATTGTAGATGCAGGCAACATAGAAGTTGGTGCAACCATAAGCGATAGTTATGCGGCGGTTCGGACGGTGTTGGAAGAATTGTATCGTCTAAATAAAACAGTTGTTATTTTAGGAGGTTCGCATGATGTTACACTTGCACAGTATCATGCCTATCGTGTTTCTAATAAAGTAATAGAAGCAACTTGTATTGATGCTGAAATTAATTTAAATGGGGAAAGTAGGGTACCTGCGGAAAACTTTTTAATGGAAATGTTTACCGGCGAGCCTAATATTTTAAAGCATTATAACCACATTGGTTTTCAAAGTTATTTTGTGCACCCACGCATGTTGCAGACCATTGATAAATTGCGATTTGATTGTTACAGACTCGGGCATGTGCAACACGAAATAGATGAGATGGAACCGGTATTGCGCAACACAAATATGCTAAGCTTCGATGTGAGTGCCATTAAACACAGCGATGCACCCACAAATAAAAATTGTCCAAACGGGCTTGCAGGTGTAGAAGCATGTATGCTCACTCGGTTTGCAGGCATGAGCAATAACCTTAGCAGTTTTGGTATGTATGGTTACAACCCAAAAGATGATACCGATGAAATTACTGCCAAACAAATTGCACAAATGCTTTGGTATTTTGTAGATGGAAGGCATAAAATGGCGCAGGAAAGTGCTTTGGAAGAGAGACAAAACTTTAATGAATACCATGTTGTTTTTGCAGAAGTTGATACGCTTTTTTTACAAAGTAAAAGAACAAACCGTTGGTGGATGCAGTTGCCCAACAGTAAGTTTATTGCATGCAGCCATAAAGATTATTTAACCGCCGGTAAAAACGAATTACCCGAAAGGTGGTTGAGGCTGCAGGAGAGGAACTAGAGTTTAGACGTAAGACTCAAGATTAAAGACACAAGACAATTCACAATTAGGAATTGATAATTCACACTTTACCATTCACCATTTTATTTTACTTTAGGTAAATGAAAATTCTCGCTTATACAACCTTGTGCTCTTTACTGTTTATGTTTTGTTCATGCAAAACAATGGGGCAGGTAACCCAACAGCAAAGCAACAGTTTTTTAAATGACAGCGTTGTTGTCACCGGGCATGTAGGCATTAGTATTTATGAGCCTGCAACAGGTAAATATGTATACAACTACAATGCAGAAAAAAACTTTATACCGAGCAGCAACGTAAAATTATTTTCTCTATATGCAGGACTGAAATATTTAGGCGACAGCCTTGTAGGCCTAAGATATGTAGAAAACGATACCGCTGTTTTTATTTATCCCTCAGGCGACCCAACATTGTTGCATGTGGATTTTAAGAGCCAGCCTGTTATTGATTTTTTAAAAAGACAAAACAAAAATATTTATTTGGTGGATGCTTTTAAAAGCAAGGCCTATGGCAGTGGATGGTCGTGGAGCGATTACCCAGATTACTACATGGCAGAAAGATCTGCATTGCCTGTTTATGGAAATACAGTTGCTTTTGTGTTGAACAAAAACAAGTTTGAAACAGTACCATCAACGTCTTCTTCTTTTACATTCTTACAAAATTTTGCAGACAGCAACAAAGAAACTACTGTGCTGCGTGATTTCTATAGCAATACATTTACAACAGTACAAAATAACAAAAGCAACGAAACTGTTTTCACGCCATTTATTACATCAGCAGCCTTAGCTGCAAAATTGCTTGCAGATACCTTGCACAAAAAAGTAACAGTAATAAAGTTTGATGAATTACTATTAAATGATATCAACAATATAAAAACAATACACTCACGCCCGGTTGATTCACTTTTAAAACCGATGATGTTTAACAGTGATAACTTTTTTGCAGAGCAAACCTTATTGATGGCAAGCAATGAAAACCTTGGTTACATGAGTGATGGTGAGATGATTGATTTTCTTTTAAAGAATGACTTAAAAGATTTACCCACAAAACCAAGATGGGCAGATGGTTGCGGGCTTAGCAGGTACAATTTATTTAGCCCTAAAAACTTTATTTATATTTTAGATAAACTGCAAAAAGAATTTGGACTTGACAGAATGAAAAGAATTTTGCCTACTTCAGGAAAAGGAACGCTGAGAGGTTATTATGAAAATGGTACAGGTTTTATCTATGCAAAAACAGGCAGCATCAGTAACAACGTTTCATTGAGTGGTTATTTATATACAAAGCAAAATAAGCTGTTGCTGTTTTCTGTTATGATCAACAACTACAGTGGTAGTGGGCGAGCAGGCAGAAAGGCAATTGAGAAATTTATACTGGAAGTAAGAGCAAATAATTAGCACCCGGTATACACACTACAAATCTATTACTACAGAAAGCCACAGCGATTTTCCTTCATTACTTACAGAAAATTAAAGCATAAAAAATATTGAGGCAACGTTATAAATAAATGGGGTATCTGTTATTTATCTATACCCGAAACCAAACTAAACATTTATTTATGAAAAAGCTACTAACAACCCTGGTGCTTTTCTCGGCACTACTCTTTTTTAAGAGCTATGCGCAAACCAGTACAACAGGTTGCAACCCAAGTTTTACATTTCAGTTTTTAACAGGTACCACAGTCAAACTAAACCCTGCACTTACCACAGATTCGCCCTATGTGCAACACTACTGGAAATTCGGTGATGGATCAGCACCCAGTACCAGAATTTCACCGGCGCATAATTATGCGCCGGGTGTGTATACAGTAAAACACTATGTTGTAAGGCACAATCCTAATGGCATAATGGTATGTACTGATTCTCTCTTTAAGCAGTTAACCATTGGGCAGACAAACTGTAATCTGATTGCTGCATTTACCAGCAGCACCCCAGCGCAATTAGCAGCCATTTTTAATAATACTTCAGCAGGTTTAGCTCCAGGCGATTCTATCCGTTGGACATTTGGCGATGGCACTGTTTCCTACGATGCAAACCCAACCCATCAATATTTAAATGCAGGAACTTACACTGTTTGTCTGCGGGTGAAAAAGCCCGCAACAGCGGCTACAACTGCACCTTGTGTGAGCGAGGTTTGCCATAGCATTGTAATAACTGCACCACCTACATCGTGCGACTTAGCTGCAAATTTTACCTGGTTTCAAAACAGTACAGCGCTCAGTTTATATACTTACCACTTCACAAATACATCTACCGGTGCAGCCACAACAGATTCTATCCGCTGGACTTTTGGTGATGGCACATCATCTAACCAAAACAACCCTTTGCATATATATGCCAATGCCGGTACATACAATGTATGTATAAGAATAATTAAAAGAACAAACACAGGTGCTCTTACAAATTGTATAAAAGAAAAATGCTACGCTGTGGTTGTACCACCGGCAAACTCATGCAACCTTCAGGTGTATTTTACAGCGGCTACTGTACAACCAAATGTTATCGGTTTTACCAACCAAAGTTCGGGCTATAGTTCTTTAGATTCCATCAAGTGGAACTTTGGAGACGGCACTACATCAAATGCTTTAAGCCCTACGCATACATTTACAACAGCGGGCACATATAATGTTTGCCTTACTATAAAAAAGAATACTATAGCAGGTACTTCAGCCTGTATTCGTACATTTTGTAAAACGGTTGTAATAGCAAATACCTGCACACTGGCAGCAAACTTTACCTATACCCGCAACAGTGCAACACCTAATCTTTATACTTATCATTTCAACAATACATCGGCTCCTTTAAACAATACAGACTCTATCCGCTGGACATTTGGCGACGGTACATCATCCAACCAATTAAACCCGGTACATGGCTACAATGCACCCGGCATATACACAGTTTGTTTAAGAATTATTAAGAGAAACCCTAATGGCGTATTGACCAATTGCGTAGCGGAGAAATGCTATACAATAACTGTTGCCCCTGCATGCAGCTT
>JANOTH010000213.1:0-1579 GCA_031416275.1 Ferruginibacter sp.
GTTTATGTATGCACCTCCTGTATTTTGGTTGTTGTTTTCAAGTGCTTTAAAAATTTCATCTACAGTAACATCCATGCTATGCAATCTGTCAGGATTTACGGCTATTTCGTATTGTTTTACATAACCGCCAAAACCGCTTACCTCTGCAACACCTGCTGTGCCCAATAGCTGCCGTTTCACTATCCAATCCTGTATAGTACGAAGCTCCATTGCATTGTACTTTTTTTCGTAACCGGGTTTTGCATGAATAACGTATTGATAAATTTCTCCCAAACCCGTTGTTACAGGAGCCATTTCAGGTGTGCCGATACCTTCAGGTATTTGTTTAGCCGCAAGGCTAAGTCGCTCATTTATTTGTTGGCGTGCCCAATAAATATCTACATGCTCTTTAAAGACAATTGTAACAAGCGATAAACCAAAACGGGAGAAAGAACGGATCTCCGCAATGTTTGGAATACTCGCCATTGTCTGCTCTACCGGGAAAGTAATGAGTCGCTCCACTTCCTGCGCAGCTAAAGTTGGTGTAACGGTGATAACCATTACCTGGTTATCAGTAATATCAGGCACGGCATCAATTGGTAATTTGGTGGCAGAATAAGTTCCCCAACAGATAAGTGCCAACGTAAACAAACCAATAACGAGTTTGTTGTGTATGGAAAAATGAATTATTTTATTAAGCATAAATAATCAGCATTGTAAAAGACAGGTATCTTTTATAAAAATAAAATGATGTAAAAAATGGCATTAAAAGGCATAAGATTGCTTAAGCCGAAGGAGGACCCCTTAACAGTTTGGATACTGAAAATTGTGAAGACGTAAATGCAATTGTGTTATGTGCCTGATGAAGTATAGGCGGCTTGTAAAATTGCTCTATAACATATTGTGCAAATATTACTGCATCTTCATCTGCTACAAACTTTGAATATTGGGAAGATGTAGAGGCGATAGTTTGGCTGGTAAGACTGGCATTACTTACATGCTGCACATGTGAAAAAACTTTCTGTAAAAAGTTGTCATCAACATCATCTTGGTCATCATCATCGTGATGACTGAATTGGTGCATAGCATTATCTTCTTCATGGTGCGGATGAGGCACGATGCTATGTGCAAATAGGAGTGCAAATACACAAAGTAGAAAGGATGATATGTAACGTTGTTTAGCCAAGCGAAGGGCGAAGGTAAGTTTTGCTGGTTATTTGGCAAATTGTTTCATTTCAGATTAAATTTTTATTTAGAATGGCGAGGAATAAAGACAGGAAATTATTGCTTCACTTCAGGAGATATCTCTTTTTTATTTTTAGATTTTTTTTACTGTAGGAAACATACCACTTATGTACTTATAATATAACTCAAACAAAAACTCAATGCGCTTTATTTCGTTGGGGGAATGGTTGCGAACGGTAACAAAGATCTAAGGTTTTATTATTTTCGTAACGCACTTTATATGAACGGACAGAGCATTTGCTTAGTAAATTTTCCTGTAGTTAGACCTTATCACCTTGCCTATTACTTAAAAATAAGTACTAACACCAAAACTAAAACCACCCGTTTTTGATGCAGGGTTAACGAGAATATCTGT
>JANOTH010000214.1:0-4577 GCA_031416275.1 Ferruginibacter sp.
CTAAAGATACAACTTCTACTAATTTTTTCTTGTTGCAGCGGCGCTAAATTATTTACTGTTTAACGAATCATTTACCAACCCAGGGTAATTACTTATTACAGCAAACTCATACTGATGTTGGCTTTTTAGCCGATTAATAAACCGGTGCAAACTTGCAGAGTCATCACTTGTTTTAAATGTTCTGTCATGCGCAAGCAATACCAAATGGTTGGCAGTTTTAGTTTGCTTTTTTGCAAACGCACTATCAATAATATTCAACATTTGGCTGTCTGTTTGCACAAGTCTTTGCACGTCATTATAATGCCACTCCACATCCCAACCCACAGCAGTAAATCCGCTGTTATACAAGCTATCGGCGGTGGTAGCAGATGATTTTATATCCGTACTTTTTATACCACTTGTTCGCCATATATTTCTGCCGGGTGTACGAATAATATTGTTGGTAAAATGAAGACTATCTGCGCTTTTTTCAAAATCCTCTACAGCGCTATCCGACTCGCTGTAAAAGGTATTAAAATTGTTTCTAAAAGCATGTGAGTAACTGTGGTTGGCAAGTTCAAAATAATTGCATGCCTTTAAAGAGTCATAGATATTTTGTTGCATTCGGCTACCATAAACATGCTCGCCTACAATAAATAAAGTGGCGGGTGTTTCTTCCTGCTTTAAAATGTTGTAAACAATCTTCGTTCCTTTATCAGGGCCATCATCAAAGGTTAAATAAATTGTTTTCTTTTTCTTTTTTTCAGCGGGTTTTGCAATAACCATGGCAGGAACAGAATCTACTTTTGACGCAGCAATTGGAATTACATTAAATTGTTTGCCTGTTTTGTAAAAGTAAATTGTGGTAAAACTGATGGTTAGTATTGATGCTTTAAAAAGCATTGAGCTGTTAAAATAACTGCCCGAGTCGGAGTCCATGTAGCGTTTTGATTTAGGTGATAAATGTATGATGAAAATTAAACCCATTAAATACGCTGTTGTTAATAAATTATTAAACCATAACCATTTTTGTTTTTTGCTTGGTAAACATTAAAATTTCCAAATCATTATCTTTGCCCGATGGAAAATTTGCGTGCCTTAATAGATACTTATAAAGCTGATATCAATAGCCAACACCCTTCAACTGAAGAAGAAAAAGAAGCTTTTAGGATAAAATACCTAGGTACTAAAGGTTTGTTGAAAACCATTATGGGCGAAATGAGGAATGTAGCCGTAGAAAATAAAAAAGAAGCAGGGCAATTATTAAATGAGTTTAAAGTTTTTACTGAGGATAAATTTGCTTCTTTTAATATAGCAGAAACAGTTGCGTCAAAAAAAGTTTTAACTGATATGGACCTCACTTTGCCAGGTACGCCTGCGGCTTTAGGTACAAGGCACCCAATAAGTATTATAAAAAACAGGATCGTTTCTATATTTAATAAATTGGGATTTGCAGTTGCAGAAGGACCAGAAATTGAAGATGACTTTCATAATTTTTCTGCGCTAAACCTACCCGAAAATCATCCTGCCAGAGATATGCAGGATACATTTTATATTAATCAAAACCCTGATTGGTTGTTGCGTACACACACAAGTAGCGTGCAGATTAGAGAAATGCAGAAGGGTAAATTACCCCTGCGCATTATTTGCCCCGGGCGTGTGTTTAGAAACGAAACCATTAGTGCTCGAGCACATTGTTTTTTTAACCAGGTTGAAGGGTTATACATAGCCGAAAATGTTTCGTTTGCTGACCTTAAACAAACACTTTATTTTTTTGCAACTGAAATGTTTGGCGCAGATGTAAAAATTCGTTTTCGCCCATCTTACTTTCCTTTTACTGAGCCAAGTGCTGAAATGGATATTAGTTGCCTCATATGCGGTGGTGAAGGTTGTAACGTTTGTAAAAAAACAGGATGGGTAGAAATTTTAGGCTGCGGAATGGTACACCCAAAAGTGTTGGAAAACTGTGGAATTGACAGCAATAAATACACAGGTTTTGCCTTTGGCATGGGTATAGAAAGGATAACCATGCTCTCCTATCAAATAAAAGATCTTCGACTGTTTAGCGAAAATGACTTACGGTTTCTAAAACAATTTGAGTCTGCCTAATTTTTAAAAGTGGTGTGAGCCTTCATAAATGTAGATGTATCTAATCTACATAGCTGCTAGTTATATACTTGTGATATGCTGTCATTTATTGTTTGGCATTAAAATTGAAAAAGTATTGTGGTACATTTTTTTAATTTAACCACTTATAAATGATCACCAAAATTAACCTCATGAAAAAATCAAATCTTCTGATAACGGTATTGGCATTGCTCTTTACAGTTTCATCGTGCTCATCTTCAAAAGAAGCACGAACTATTGAAAAAACGGTAAACGGTAATTGGCAGCTTCAAACTATAACTACTGAAGGTATTACAGGTAAAATAAAGGCTCAAGTATTAGATGAGGCAGATTTTAATTGCTTTGTAGGTAGTATGTGGAGCTTCAATAAAAACAATAGTATTGGTTACTATAACATAGCTAAAAACGGAGGCGAGTGCGTCGCTGTAAAAAGAAATATTCGATGGTCAGTTTTTGAAAACGGTACTGCCCCAAAGCAATTACAATATAAAAGGTTAGATGACAAATACAACGATTTAGAAGCCGGTAAAGAAGGCTTTCGTTTTACTGTATTAAGGCTCGATGATACTAATATGCAGCTTAAAAGCGATATAACATTTGAAGGTAGACCAGCCTCTTTTATTTACAATTTTGTTAGAAATTAACTTCACTCAAAAAAACAATTATGAAAACTTTTATTACAAAAACATTTTACGGCATTATAGGTATTTCACTTTTAGCTACAGGTTGTGACGCAACAAGGCGAGCAAGCAACCGTGATAAAGGTGTAGCGATTGGTGCAGTTGGTGGTGCAGTAATAGGCGGCATTATTGGCAACAATGTAGGTAACAAAAACAACACAGCAGTAGGTGCTATTATCGGTGCTGCAGTTGGCGGTGTAGCCGGTGGTATTATTGGTAACAAAATGGATAAACAAGCAGAAAAAATTAAAACAGAAATACCTGGTGCCAAAGTAGAACGTGTGGGTGAAGGTATAAACGTAACTTTTGATGAGAATAATCCTGATGGATCAAAAGCAGGAGTATACTTTGCTACTGGCAAATATAACATTACAGAAAACTCAAGACTTGCAATTGATAAACTGGTAAAAATATTTACTGAATACCCTGAAACAAATATTTTAGTTGAAGGGCATACTGACAATGTGGGCACTGAATCTTCTAACATGTTATTATCTGAAAGGAGAGCAACGGCAGTAGGTAACGAATTAAAAAAAGACGGATTGGCTGCAACTAGATTAACCATTAAATGGTATGGTGAAATGCAAGCAAAACAAGATAATGCAACAGCAGAAGGAAGGGCTGCAAACAGAAGAGTAGAATTTTCAATTACAGCAAATGAGAAGATGAAGGCCGACGCAAAAATTGAAGCCGATAAGCAACCATAAATTATAATAAAAAAAGTTTAGCCGCAGTACATGTAAATGTGCTGCGGTTTTTCATTTTATAGCTTTTATTTTCTTTTGTGGATAGACGAGTTATTAAACGTAAAATAAAAATGAAATTAGCACTACAGTTTTTTATTTTTGTGAGATGATAGAAACAATTTGTGTTGCAGGTGCAGGTACAATGGGCAGTGGTATTGCGTTGGCAGCCGCTCAAAATAATTTTAAAACCATATTGTTCGATTCAAATGAAAAAGGTATTGAAAATGCAAGAACATCTATCACAAAGAATTTAGATTTCCTTGTAAGCAAAGGGAAAATAGCTGCGCAGCAGAAGGAAAATATTTATAACAGCATCATATTTACTAGTGATATAAATGAGTGTGTTGGAAACTTAATAATAGAAGCGATTATTGAAGATCTTCAAATTAAAGAATTGCTTTACAAATCGCTTGCAGCCATCAATAACCCAAAAACAATACTGGCCAGCAACACATCATCACTATCTATAACAGAAATCCAAAAAAATATTTCAAACCCCGAACGGATTTGTGGAATGCATTTTTTTAACCCTGCCCATGTAATGAAGCTGGTAGAAGTTGTGGCAGGGAATGAAACTTCTCAGCAAACTTTACAAATTGTTTACGATCTATGCGTTGCCCTAAAAAAGCAACCTGTAATTTGTAAAGATGCGCCTGGCTTTATTGTCAACCGTGTTGCAAGGCACTTTTATTTAGAAGCAATGCAGCTTGCTCATGAACAAAATGTACCTATTGAAGACATTGATCAATTGATGGAAAATGCAGGCTTTAAAATGGGACCATTCAAATTAATGGATCTTATAGGTATGGATATAAATCTAGCTGTTTCTCAATCTGTTTACAAAGCATTCAACAACAATCCCCGTTTTAAGCCATCGCCCATGCAGGAGCAAAAAGTTACAGCAGGTGAGCTTGGTAAAAAAACAGGCAAAGGGTTTTACAATTACGATCTAAAACCTGCACAATGATTTTAGTAACAGGTGGTGCAGGTTTATTAGGCAATGCATTAATAGAAATGTTGTTGGCGAAAGGTGAGCATGTAAGAG
>JANOTH010000215.1:0-8968 GCA_031416275.1 Ferruginibacter sp.
ACAGATATCGTGCTTCCTTATAAATAGTTATTTTATTTGTTATCAGCTTTAACCCACCATAAATAAAATGCAGGGAACCATTTGCGCCAGGTTTGTTCATTATGGGCTCCAGCAACATCTACATTAAATGAGAAATTATTTTTTGAATTTTTCTGAAGGTTGTTTTTCACCATCATCATGTTCTCAACCATGTCTGCACTTTCTTTTTCACCTGCATAAAACCAAAAACGATTCGCTATCTTCTTTGAAACTGATTTGGTTACTGAGTCTATGGTTGATGCTATCCAAAACGCAGGAGAAAATATGCCTGCTGTGCCGAAGGTTTTTGGGTATTTTAAAACTGCATAAGTGCTTATTAAGCCGCCTAAACTACTACCCGCAATTGCGGTATTAACTTTTTCTGTTTTTGTTCTATATTTTTTATCGATAAACGGTTTCAATACCGTGGCTAAGAAATCAATATAAAGTTGCCCTTCTGCCACTCCATATTTTTTGTTGTCTTCAAAATTGTATTCGGTTATTCTCTTTGCAATTCCATTATCTATACCAACTATAATTGCATATTTGCCTGTTAAGTTTTGCAAAGTATCGAGTGCTTCATCAATGCCCCATTCACCAAAAGGAGCAAAATATTCATCAAATAAATTTTGCCCGTCATGCATATAAAGCACCGGGTATCTTTCTTTTGAACTATTATAATTTGCAGGCAGGTAAACGATTACTTTCCTATAGCGATTTAACTGAGGAACATAAAAGGAGTCAGATACAGTGTAAACATTTTTACTAGCTGTGTGCTTTTTAGGTTGCAATGGTTGGCTCTTCCACCCATAGATGTTTATTTTTATTGAACTGTCAGATTCTACTTTCAAATAATGATTCTCAACATTATCACCCTTTGCGGTGACTTCTTCAGTCTCCCACGAACCCTGTGTAAACTTAAAATTGAGCGTGCCATTTGGTATGTCTTTCAACAAAATTTCCCATTTGTTTGAATCGGTTTTTTGCATGGCATAAGCAGCGGCCCCAGGTGTCCAATTATTAAATGAACCTGCTATAAAAACTTTAGTAGCCTTGTTGGCAGATAAGTCCTGTAATATTATTCTAACACTTTTTTGACCGAATACAGCTGAGTTAAGAAACAGAAAAGCAACACATATTATTTTATGCATCAGGATAAAAAGAGTTTTATTAATGTTGAAATTGGAAAGCAAATTTTAACCGTTCATTATTCCATCTGTTAGCCTCATGTAAAGCGTACGAAGTTTTGGATATTCATTTAAGAGTCGCAAATGTTTATCGAGGGTAGTTATATCGCCCCTTACTGCAGGCCCTGTTTGCATACTTAGTGGCGAATGGTTTTGTATCCTTGCAGAAGTTTGCTTTATTAGCGGGAGTAACAATTTAAAATCTACATGCTCGTCGCTACAAAATTTTTCTGCAACACTAAAAAGGTAGTTGGTAAAATTGTTTACAATAACGGCAGATGCATGCAACCGAAGCCGCTGCTCGGCATTTTGAACAGTTACATTATCGCTGAGGGTAGTTGCGAATTGTTGAATAAATTCTAAAGTTGCTTCATTATTACCTTCAATTAAAAAAGGAATTTCAGGAATAGTTTCCATTTCTTTCCTCAGGGTTTGAAGCGGATACAACACCCCAAAATTTTCAGAGATTGTTGTTAATACATCCATGCCACATGAGCCTGCAGTGTGCACCACGGGTGTCGTACCAAAATTTAAATTGATGATGGCTTCAGGCAGAGAATTGTCAGAAAGCGCAACAATTACAATACCGGTTTCACTCATCGGCTGTTCATCGAAACCTATCAGACTACACTCAAAATTTTTAGCAAACTCCTCCCCTTTAATTTTATTTCGGGCAATCAATTGATGAATTCTATGGCCTTTATTTATGCAAAGCCTAGCCAACACTGTCGCAACATTACCACTACCAACAAAAGTTATTTTCATTAATTAAAGTATAAGACTATACGGTCTCAAAATCAAATAAATAGATTTGTAAATATATAAAAAGTACTTTGGTTAAAACATCAACACGCCAACATTAAAATCATTTAACTAAGCATTTTTTTAATTTTCATTTAATATTGCACAAACTTTGCATCTTTTAATATCGTAGAGTTTAATAAATAGGTCTCAAAGAAATGGGGTCAGCAGAAATTTAAAATATATTATGGCAAAGAATTTATTGATAGTAGAATCTCCGGCAAAAGCTAAAACCATTGAGGCGATACTTGGAAAAGATTTCGAGGTAAGAAGTTGTTTTGGTCATATTAGGGATTTGGAGAAAAACGATATGGGGATAGATGTGGCTAAAAATTTTTTACCAAAATATATTATCCCCGCTGATAAAGATAAAGTTGTAAAGGACTTAATAAGTGCTGCAAAAAAGTCTGATGAAGTTTGGTTGGCATCGGATGAGGACCGCGAAGGAGAAGCGATCAGCTGGCATTTAGCGGAGGTTTTAAAACTTGATCCTAACACTACCAAGCGCATTGTTTTTCATGAAATTACAAAGCCCGCCATACAAAAAGCAGTAGCTAACCCAAGGCTCATAAATATGAATCTTGTTAATGCGCAACAAGCAAGAAGAGTTGTTGACAGAATTGTTGGGTTTGAATTAAGCCCCGTACTCTGGAAAAAAATAGGAATGCAGGGTGGCTTAAGTGCAGGTCGTGTGCAAAGTGTAGCTGTAAAATTGATTGCCGAAAAAGAAAGAGAAATAAACAGTTTTACGGCTGTTAGCAGTTTTAAAATTGAGGCACTGCTTGGTGCTACAGATCTTAACGAGCGCACACTTCATTTTAAAGCCGAAGGTGCAAAATTTGACAAGCAGGAAAATGCCGAACAATTTTTACAAACATGTATTGGTGCAGATTACACAGTAAAAGACATTCAAATAAAACCCGGCAAACGCACACCGGCGGCACCGTTCACAACATCTACATTACAACAGGAAGCGAGCAGAAAGTTGGGTTACGGCGTAAGTAAAACCATGTTGCTTGCCCAAAAATTATACGAAAGTGGTAAAATAACTTATATGAGAACGGATAGCGTAAACCTTGGCGAAACAGCTATGGATGCTATCAAAAAAGAGATTAATACCAGCTTTGGCGATAAATATTTACAGGTAAGAAAATATAAAAACAAAAACGAAAGTGCGCAGGAAGCGCATGAGGCTATTAGACCCACTTATATGGATGTACGTGCGGTTGCCGACCAAGATTTGAATCGTTTGTACGAGTTGATATGGAAGCGTACCATTGCTTCGCAAATGAGCGATGCTATTTTTGAAAAAACTACAGCAAAAATTGAAATAAGTACCAACAAACAAGAGTTGAGTGCAAGCGGCGAAGTATTAAAATTTGATGGCTTTTTAAAAGTTTATTTAGAAAGTACAGATGATGAAGAGGAAAATGATAACGAAGAAAACGAAAGCAGATTGCCAAATTTAACTGTGGGGCAAAAACTTGCTTTTAGAGAAATGACGGGATCGGAAAGGTTTACAAGACCTGGAGCTCGTTACACAGAGGCATCATTGGTAAAAAAACTGGAGGAATTAGGCATCGGCAGACCGAGCACATACGCACCAACAATTTCTACCATTGTAAAAAGAAATTATGTAATAAAAAAAGATAAGGAGCCCATTCAAAGAACAGTGAGGGTAGTTAGGTTAAAAAATGATACAATCACAAAAACAGCATCACAGGAAAATACAGGAGCAGAAAAAGGAAAATTATTTCCAACGGATTTAGGATTGGTAGTAACAGATTTTTTAAGTGAGCATTTTAAAAGAGTGATGGATTATTCTTTTACAGCAAATATTGAAGAAGAATTTGATGCTATTGCGGAAGGAAAAATGGTTTGGAATAAAATGGTGGGCGATTGGTACCAACCCTTTCATACAGGCGTTGAACATACATTAGAAACTGCAGAAAGAGCAAAAGGTGAAAGAATTTTGGGAACAGATGAAGCAACCGGTAAGCCAATTAGTGCTCGCATGGGGCGTTTTGGTCCTATGGTACAAATAGGTGCACAAACCGACGAAGAAAAGCCAAGATTTGCAAAGCTTACCGCACAGCAAAGTATAGAAACAATTACTTTAGAAGAGGCACTCGATCTTTTTAAAGTGGGTGCTCCATTAGGTGAATATGAGGGACAAGATGTAACAACCGGAATTGGAAGATTTGGACCTTATGTTAAATTTGGGGATGCATTTATTTCTATGCCAAGAGGCGAGCAACCTGCAACTGTTGATATTAACAGAGCAATACAAATTATTGAAGCAAAAAGAGTGGAAGATGCACCCATTGCTCATTTTGAGGACAAACCAATAACAAAAGGCAAAGGTAGATTTGGTCCGTTTATTAAATGGAATGACATGTTTATAAACATACCTAGGGCTTACGATTTTGATACACTTACCCAACAGGATTGCAATGAACTGATAGAGAAAAAATTAGAGAAAGAATCTAACCGCATTATACAAAACTGGCCTGAAGAAAAAATTACTTTAGAAAACGGGCAATGGGGACCCATCATAAAATTTAATAAAAAGAAACTAAAAGTAATTGGCGGTGGTGCTAACAGAAAATTCTCAGCTGAAGAACTCGCTGTTATTGATTTAGATAGCATTAAGAAAATGATAATGACGCAGGATCCAAAAGCATTTGATAAGAAAGCTCCCGCAAAAAAGAAAGCAGTAACAAAATCAGCACCTAAAAAAGCTGTACCCAAGAAGGCAGTTGTAAGAAAAAAATAGTGGTTAGTTTAAAATATGATATTACAAGAGAAGATTACATTAGTTTTTACACGCATATTTATTGGGAACAGGGAACAAAAAAAAGGAGAATTAATTTTTTAAAACAAGCCGGTTTTTTAATTCTCTTTCTAGTGGTGTTATATTTTGCAGGTGGTTTAGGCTCCTTTAATAATTTTTCGATAGCTATTTACGCACTCGTTTTTGTTTCTACATTATTGCCTTTAATCAGTGGCAGGGGTTCGGTGCAAGGAAATGCAGAAAGAATAGCTGATAATCCCGACAACAGCTCAATTTTTACGGCACATCATTTAACAGCTACAGATAGTGAGTTAATAATAAAAACCGATTTTTCTGAAACAAAGTATTCTTGGAAATCTATCATAAAAAAAGCGGAGACAAATACACATTATTTTTTATTTGAAAATGCTTTTCAAGCAATTATTATCCCAAAAAGTGCTTGTAAAAGTGAAGAAGAAAAATTAGCTTTGGCAAAAGTCTTTTCCAGAAATATATCACTGGAAGCTGAACTTAATCAAATACCCAGCTGATGCAGGAGAATAAAGAAATACAAGCGCTGCTAAAACTAATTGACGATCCTGATGAAATCGTGTATGAAACTGTAAGCAACAAAATAATTTCTTTTGGAAAAGACATAATACCAAACCTTGAAAGTTACGGCGAAACTATAGCCAATACTGAACTTCAGGCAAGAATTGATTCGCTTATTAAACGACTTCATTTCGAAGATGTTAAGGAAGATTTTTCAACCTGGTCCTCAGGGAGCGCAGACTTGCTAGCCGGCTGTTTGTTGTTATCAAAATATGTTCATCCATCAATGGATGCAACAGTAATTTTTAAAGAAATTGAAAAATTAAGGAGAAATATCTGGCTGGAAATGAACAGTTATCTTACCCCAATGGAACAAATAAATGTTATTGGGAGTATTGTTTATAACTACTACAAACAAAAAGGTATAGAAATTAATCATGATAATGCAGATGGTTTTCTTTTAAATAAAACACTGGAATTAAGAAAGGGCAATGCATTTGGTAATGGAACGCTTTTGCTAATACTTTGCGGATTATTAGATGTACCTGTTTATGCAATCAACATACCCAAGCAGTTTATTTTGGGTTATTTTGACCAACATTATGATGTTTTAAACCCAACGGGGCATGCGTCTGAAAAAATTAAGTTTTATATAGATCCGGTAAATGGCCAGATGTACTCGCATAAAGACGTTGAGAATTATTTCAAAAAAATATCGCTGCCTCCCACTTCTTCTTTCTTTAAACCATTTAATAATAAGTCGATAATGGTTTTATTGTTATCAGAACTAAAAAAGTGTTTTGAAAATGACGGCCAATACGTGAAAACAAATGAGGTAAATGAACTAATTGAAATATTAACCCAATGATTTATCATATCACTACCAAACAAGGCTGGAAAGATGCAATGGAAAAAGGTTTTTTTTACGAACCTTCTCTGGACACTGAAGGATTTATACACAACTGCACACAAGAGCAGGTTGCTGCTGTTGTTGAAAGATTTTACAAAGGCAAGACTGACCTGTTACTAATGCATATCGACGAAACAAAACTAACTGCCAGTTTAAAATATGAACTAGCACCGTCAGTAAATGAAATGTTTCCCCATGTGTTTGGGCTTATAAATCTAGATGCTGTTGTAAAAACATCCGATTTATGATTTCGTGGGAAGATTTTGAAAAACTTGATATTCGCACAGGGACTATCATTGAGGCTACAGCTTTTGAAAAGGCTAAAAAACCCGCTTATAAATTAAAAATAGACTTTGATAAAGAGGGTATAAAAAATTCATCAGCACAAATTACAGCACATTACACAACAGCTGATTTAGTAGGGAAACAAATTGTTGCAGTTGTAAATTTTCCTCCAAAACAAATTGCAAATTTTGTAAGCGAATGCCTTGTATTAGGCGTTTATGATGCAAACAACAACGTTATACTATTGCAGCCTGAAAGGCAAACCAATAACGGCAATAAGATAGGTTAGAGTTTATCTCTTTTGTCTTCAATCTTTTGTCTTTTGTCTCACATCTTTAATCTCACATCTTGTATCTTCCCACTACTTCATACTATCACTCCCAAAAGAAAACGGTAACAATAATGATGCACTTTCAATAACAATTACTTTTCCTTCCATACCAGATAATATAATCCTCATTGGCTGTGCTGTACGTTCTTCATATTCTGCAAGGCTTTGCCTGCACATTCCGCAAGGTGATATTGGCCTGTCGCTGCCACCACTTCTTGATAAGTTATTATAACTAATTGCCATTGTTTTTATAGGCTCATCGGTTTGCAACATACTTGCAGATGCTAGCAGCACCCGCTCTGCACAAATACCTACCGGGTAAGATGCGTTCTCTTGATTTGTGCCATATACTTTTTGGCCATTGTTAAACAGTGCAGCGGCACCAACCAAAAAATTACTATAAGGCGCATAAGCTTTTTGAGTTGTCTTTCTCGCTTCTTCCATCAAAGCTGCATCTTCTTTGTTAAGCTCGCTTATATCTTCATATATATCAAACCCAAAACTATGTTGTTGCTTCATTTTTAAATTTATAACTGTTCAAACATTTTGAAGACATTCATTACAAAACAATTGCCAAATCAAAATGAAAAGTAAATCAGACAAAAAATCCTCTCTGCATATAGCTGAGAGGATTTTACAAAATTGAAGTTATGTGATTTTTATTATTTGATGCTGTTAAAAATTCGTTTCCATCTCGGCCCACCTTCCCAGCTAAACCAAATGAGGGATGCTTTACCAACCACATGATCTTCGGGTACAAACCCCCAATACCTGCTGTCGAGCGAATTGTGTCTGTTATCGCCCATCATCCAAAAATAATTCATTTTAAAAGTATAGGATGTTGCAGCAACATCGTTTATAAAATACTGACCATTTCTGTTTTCAAATTTGTTGCCTTCATATACTGCAATACATCTTTGGTAGCGAATTAAATTATCGGGTGTTAATTGAATTGTTGCACCTTTTTGTGGAATTGTTAATGGCCCATAATTATCGGCTGACCAATGATTTGTTGTATCATAATATGGAAACAACGCATTATCGGGTGCCATGATATAATCTTGAACAGCATACCCTGCAGGCAATTTTAAATTCGTTTTTTCATCATTGGTTATATTCACAAGCCAGTTAGCTTGATCAATCTGCCTTACATCTAACTGTTCAAAACGTGCTGCTATACCCATTGCTGCAAGTGTTTCTTTGTCTACATAGCTATTAGGTGGCACAGTCATAACTGAGTATCTTTCAGACTCTCCAAAAGCAGGCTGCGGTTGTCCGTTAACGATTACTTTACCATTTACAACCTGCAACACATCACCGCCAATTGCTACACATCTTTTAATAAAATTCTCTCTTTTATCAACAGGTCTGGTTATGATATCGTTGCCATATCGGTTCCAAGTTTCTTCTCTTCCAATTTCTCTCTCAACTTGGTAATAAGTTGTTTGGCTGCCAAACTGCTGCTCCTTATCATTTATCAAAGTATCGTTTACAGGAAAATTAAAGACTACCACATCGTTTCTTTTTACAGGGCTCGCTAACCATCTTGTATAGGGTATATACACAGATTCAGTGTATGATTTTACCGGAACAAAAGGCATGGTGTGGTGCACAAAAGGCATTGCAATAGGCGTATTAGGAATACGTGGGCCGTAGGAGAACTTACTTACAAAAAGAAAGTCATTCACCAACAATGTTTTCTCCATTGATGGTGTAGGAATTGTATATGCTTCAAAAACAAATGTGCGGATGATGGTTGCCGCCACAACTGCAAATGCAGCCGCATCTATCCATTCTCTTGCACCAGATTTTTTATAGTTGTCAACAACTTTTTTACCGGCGTATCTTTCATTAGCAGAAAAACCTAAATAAGGGAAATAAATAAATGGAAGAAATACAGCAGCAGCATGATGCCCCAAGCCAAATCTGCCAAAATGTTCTGTAAATTTTATGGTTATCCAAATTGTGATAAAAGCACCTGCAACAGGAATAAATTGTACAAAAAACCACCATTTCGGTAACACCATTTTCTCCACCATGCACCAGGTATTATAAAACGGTACAAGCGCTTTCCAAGGTTCTATTCCCGCTTTTTTAAACATTCCGTACAT
>JANOTH010000216.1:0-22795 GCA_031416275.1 Ferruginibacter sp.
TGATGGCAAAAAGAAATATACCAGACCCATTGAATGGAAAAAATAAATCCTGAAAAAAGACATCATCCTATTTTATTAAGGCTGTTTCAGGTCTACAACAATTGATTAATATTATTTAAATTTGAATATGCCTAGCATAGAGAAAACAATTAAGAAGGTAAGAAAAGCTACAGTTTCGTCCAAAAGAGCGAAGCGAACTTCTTCTGTTTTAAAAAGCAAAACAGTAATAAAGAAGTCTACAACTTCAACATCTTTGTTTGCACAGAAAGTACAAAGTGCAAATGAATTATTGAAAAATGCACAGTTGATTACAAGAGGTGCTGTTATTTCCAAGTAATATTTCACAATAATTTTCATTATCCTTATTTATTCTAACCTGTCGTTGTACGTTATAAGTACATGCCGAGATAAATTCAACGGCTTTACCTATAGGTTGTCATAAGTTATGTGATGAACTTAGAGTAGAAGAAATAAAAATCGTAGAGGGTGTCTGAACTATGATTTATGTGATTAAATGATTTTTATGATTTGGGGAGGTTGGGGTGAATTTAGGAATCATAAAAATCAAACCAATCATTGTTCAGATAATTATTAAATGATTACTATGATAAACGATAAATACAAATATTCTGAATTGACTTCCAAAATTATTGGTTGTGCAATGACTGTTCATAAAATGCTTGGTAATGGTTTTCAGGAAGTGATTTATCAAAGAGCCTTGGCTATTGAAATGAATTTGAATGGTATAAATTATAATAGAGAATTTGAAATGCCCATTTTTTACCGAGAAGAACAAATAGGTACAAGACGAGTTGATTTTTTGGTAGAAGGAATTATTTCTGTAGAATTGAAAGCGATAACCAAATTAGAAGATGTTCATTTTGCTCAGGCTATAAATTATTTAGAAGCTTACAATTTAGAAATTGGTTTGCTCATCAACTTTGGAGAATCCAGTTTAAATTTTAAAAGGTTAACAAATAAAAAGTACAAATCATCCTAATCCCAACAATCATATAAATCATAGTTCAGACATTTACGACCTTAACGAAGAATAAATAAAAATTGTAGAGGGCGCATAATGTACTAAATAAATTAGCAATTATTTTTAAAAATGGTTATCTTCATCATGCAAGGATAAAAGCATAAACAATGAGCCAAGTAAAATTATTTGAGGAAAAAAGTGTAAGAACCTACTGGGATGAGCAAGAGCAACAATGGTATTTTTCTATAATAGACGTTGTGGAAGTTTTGACAGATAGTGTCAATCCAAGAGATTATTGGTTTAAGATGAAAATAAGGGTTAAAACGGAAGATGGGTTGGAACTGTCGACAATTTGTCGACAGTTGAAATTAAAAGCCACTGATGGTAAAATGCGTGAAACCGATGTAGCCAATACTAAAACATTACTTCGTATCATCCAATCTGTTCCATCACCAAAGGCAGAACCATTTAAACAGTGGCTGGCAAAAGTGGGGTACGAGCGAATGCAGGAAATAGCTGACCCCGGCCAAAGTATAGACCGAGCCAGAGAAAATTGGCAAAAACTGGGAAGGTCCGAAAAGTGGATTCAGCAGCGAATGACAGGGCAAGAAACCAGAAATAAATTAACCGATTATTGGCAAGAAAGTGGTGTAGAAAGAGGGGATGAATTTGCACTGCTTACCAATATCATTCATCAAGAATGGACAGGTTTAACGGTAAAAAAGCACAAAGAAATAAAAGGATTAAAATCTCAAAACCTTAGAGACCATATGAGTGAAGCCGAGCTGATTTTTACAGCATTAGCCGAACTTTCTACCAGGCAAATTGCCGAAACAGATGAAGCAAAAGGCTTGCAGGAAAATGCAAAGGCAAGTAAGAAAGGTGGAAAGATAGCAAAAGATGCAAGGCTTCAATTAGAGCAACAAACAGGTAAAAAAGTGGTAACGGGTGAAAACTTTTTACCGACAAGTGCTTCAAAAAAGAAACTGAAATAGTGGAGGGCGTCTGAACTGTGATTTTTGTGATTAAATGATTTTTGATGATTTAGGGGAGGAAGGTTTTAGAAATCAGGGTTATTTAAAAATCAAACAAAAATGGTTTTTCTGGCAGAAATATTATTTAAATTTGGGTATGCCTAGCATAGAGAAAGCAATTAATAAAGTAACAAAAGCGACCGCTTCGTCTAAAAGAGCGAAGCGAACTTTTTCTGTTTCAAAAAGCAAAACAGTAATAAAGAAACAGAAAGCCAAAACGCATTATTTGAGTTTCATTTTTGCGGTATGGTATGCATTTCAGCTAATAAGCGGAAGAGTTACAAACCTGTCAAAAAATCATCTACACCCTTATTGGAATCTGTCTGAATTCTTTGACGAAGCCGTTGCCTTGTTTTGTGCACGCTATCGACTGAAATACCAAGCATAGAGGCTATTTGCCTGGTCGAAAGATTTAATTTCGTTAACGAAGCCATTCTCTGTTCTGCAATCGTTATTTCTGTTATTTTATCTTTTAATTTTCTAAAAAAACCCGGGTGTATTTTTTCAAAAGTTGCTTTAAAATTTACCCAGTCGTCTTCCGTTAAAATAGTTTGTTTACTTAGTTCGCTAATCAAATCTTGTCTTTCAGCAGAGTTTTGCACGTCTTGTTTTTGATATTCAAGTTTTTCAATAAGCGCTGTTTTTTCAACAATGTTTTCTGTAAACATCCTCATCTGTTCTTTGGCAGCCACAATTTCCTGCTCCATTAGCTTATTATTCTGCTCAGCTTTTTCCATTGCCATATTTGTTTGTAGCTGTTTTCTATTTATAACGAGCAACGTAAATGCAGATAATAGTATAATTATAACAATGATAATATTTCGGGTAAATATCTCTAAGCGTTTGGCCTTATTTAAAGATTCGATATTGTATCGGCTGGTTTTGTCATTAAGCCTTGCTTTAGAAATATCAAGGCTGCTTATGGATACAACTTTTTCAAGTGAGTCATTTAACTCTGTAAAACGGTCGTTATAAAAAAAGGCACTATCATAGTTACCTAGTGCTTTAAAAACCCCTGAAAGTGTATGATAAGTATCACGCAGATATGTTCTGTCGGGCCATAGTGCCAAAAGGCGAATTGCCTCTCTAGCTTCGGCTAAGGCAGCTGTTTTATTTCCATTACCCATGTTAGTCTTTGCCATCCATTGAAGTGCATTGGCTGCTTCATTATAAATACTATCGTTATTACTATTTTCATAATCAGTTTGAAAAAAGGAGCGGGCCGAATCAAACATATTTTTTGAATAAAGGATAATGCCAATATTACCCAATACTTTTCCAACCAACAGTTTATCATTGTTTTTTGTAGCCAACGATAATGCTTGATGGTAATAGATATTGGCAGAATCAGTTTGGTTCTTTTTATAAAAACTATTGCCTATTGTATTTAAAGCTTTGATCTTGAATTTGTATGAATCTTTATATTCTTTTTCATAATTTAAGTGCTTCCATGCCACTATTCCTTTTTTTGCGTAGCCAATACTTTCATCATATTCCCTAACCTGATATAACAATTCTGCAAGATCTGTATAAACAGGAGGCTCTACGCGGTATGCAACTTTTTCAAAAAGATCAACACCATTTTTTGAATACATCACCGCCAAAGCTGTTTCTCCAAAATCCCGCATTCGTCTGGCAGAATAAAAGCATACCCACCCTATTGTTAAATCGTTATCTGTGTGGTAAACTGCATCCAAGGCTGCAGCAAACAGTTTCATTATCTGCTCTTTAATAGGTTGTAATGCTTTTGCTCCTCGGTCTTTATATTTATCGTACCCGGCAAATTTTAAGAAGAGCACATCTGCCTTTATCATACAGAAATAAGTTCTAAAAACATACCCTTTTGAATTTCCTAATGATTCAAGAGAATCCAAAAAACGAAGTGCCTTTACAGAATCAGTTTTTACTAACTGCTGGGTAAGACTTCCAATACTGTTTGTTTCGTTAAACGCCGGTTGATCTAAAATATTTACCCATTGATCTAGCTCTAAACCTATCTTTTTCTGTGCGGGTGCAACAATATTCATCAACAAAAACCAAGTGAGCATACAAAAGCGGGAGCCATAATTGTTTTTGGTAAACATGCTGTAAAATAATAAAAATACCGGTTCAATTTGCGGTACTGTTTTTTGAGGATACTTTGAAATTTCTTTGTTAGAAAGGGGGTTTCTCAATGTTTACTTTAAAAAGGTTGCCTATGTATTGATGATGTTATTTCTTTTATACATCCTATTATGTTGATTCCCCGTTTTGATTGTTGCATAAAAGCGGAGGCTAACTTTCTCGCTGTCTTCCGCTTAACTACTCGGAATTGTTCTTAGTGTAAAATGATAGCACTGATTTTATGTTTACCTATTTTAGAACGAAACAAACAAATGAAACACAAAAGAGGCTATCTCATAATTAAAAATTTACGCTGAGATTTGCGCAAACGACTTTCCTTCTCCAATAGGGATCCGAATAGGGATCCGAATAAAAAAAGGCTGCCTCGTACTTATAAGACAGCCTCTTTGTTTTAGACATTGATGTTAAGCCTATTTAATTAAAACAATCTTTGAATGATATCTTTTTAAGCCACTAGTTACATCTACAAGATATATTCCCGAAGCTGCACCCAACGGTAATTGGATATTTTTATTCAGTAAGCCATCGTTTATCATAATCTTATTGGAGTATACTGTTCTTCCTGCAATATCCTTTACTGTTATATCTGCAATTGCGTTTGTTTTACTGCTCATACGCAGCGTAAGATTTAATAATCCTGCTGTAGGATTTGGATAGGTTACAAGCTTATCAAAAGCTACTATCAAATCTTCTACATTACTTCTTTCTTTATTAGGCTCATGTTGTGGATACAGCCCTGCTCTTGATAACATTGGTTGGCCCAAAGTAGTAAACTCTAAAGCATCTGAATAACCGGTAAAAGTATTTCCACATTTGGCCCGTATTTGCCAAATGTATTTTTGGTTGCTTTGTAAGCCGGTAATTGTTGTTGAACGCTTGTTACCTGTAAGCCAAATATCTACCCATTTAGAGCCTTGTTTTACTGCCTTGTATCTAACCTGCCATTGTACCGCATTTGCTACTGCGGTCCAATTTAATTGGGCTGCTTCAAAGGTAATATTAGTGATTAGTAAATTGCTTCCATTTTGGCAAGGGAAGCAGTTTCCCTCGTCTATTGCTCCGTTGCAATTATCATCTAATCCGTTGCCACAAACTTCTACAGCTCCGGGATTTACAGATGCATTTACATCATTACAATCGCCAAAAAGTTCTGTAGTTTTTAATAAATATGACGCTCCGGGTGAAGTACAGGAAACAACAGCATTACCTAAATAATATCCATCCGCATCGCCGTCTATAATCCAACTGCCCGGAAGCGTAATAGCAGCATCGTTGTCGTTGCAATCGCCTGCTTGTTGTGTTGTTTTCATAGCATACCCTACTCCTGGAGAAGTGCAAGATGAAACAGGCTCTCCTAAATAATATCCGTCCTTATCCTTGTCTAATACCCAAATAGTGGCAGGATTTATAGCAGCATTGTTATCATTACAATCCATATTGTTAAGAGAAAATCCTGTGGGGGGAAGTGAAGAATGCAGGTACACAACGTCATTAGCCCCAAAGCCGTCCAAATCGTAATCTACATAATACGGATACCTCGGTCCTTCAAAAACAACTCCGTAATCTTCTATTTGAGCAGCACTTGGTATTGCACAGCCGTTACTTACCGGTAAATCACATGGCATAGCAATAATTCTAAGCCGCAATAATCTGTTCATTACCGGTACGGACCCGGGTATTGCTAATGGAAAATTAAAACTCCCTTGGGTACAGTCTGTAGAAGAATAAACCGCTTCTCCTTCATCAGTAAAATCTCCGTCGTTATTAAAGTCAATAAACATCTGCATTTTATTATTGAAGTCATTTGCAAAGCCCCCCCCGTAACCCACTGCTGCTGTAACACTATAGGTAGTGTCTAATTTTAAAGCGGTTATATTTGAACAGGTATAGTCTTTATACCGAGCACCGAGAAAAATAACTGATTCATCGTGTTTAAGGTCCGCTAGCCTAAAACGGCCAATGGAGGTATTAGATAAAATTCCTGGTATTACGGTTCTGCAACCTGCGATTACAGGATTATCTACAAACATCTCCCGGACAACACTATTTCGAAAATTTGAAAGTGTGAAAGCAGATAGAGTAACAGTTTTGTAACCCGGTGTTGTATATTGTACTGCCACGTTATTTGCAGTAGATGTAGATGGGATACCACCGGGCATCTGCCATAATATAGCATTAACTGCCCCCGTGCTCTGGTTGTTTAAATTTATTGGACCCAAGCCACAATTTACTTTGGGCAAATTAAAAGCAGCTCTTGGCCCCGTGCGTGAACAAAGTTGGAGGCAGCTAGCAGTACCCAAAAACACAGACATTTCAAATAAACTCTCGGGGCTAAATTCAGTTGCAGGTATGTTAGAAATAGATGGTGCCATAATGTAGGGAAAGGAACTACCATCATGAACTGCTCCAAGGTTATGCCCCGTTTCGTGTGCGGCAAGTGTAGCAAGGCTAGCAAGTGAAAAAGCTACAACGTCTTCATTCACCTGGTATCTATCTGTACCACAAACTGCACTAAGGTACGCAAGCCCAATATTTCCATTACGACCAAGGAATGTTATATCCCTGGCTGTCCAGAGTTGGCCAATGCTGTAATCTGGTATTATAAAGTTGCCCGCATTTCCCCATGCAGCAAAATTGTCTAAAATCGTACCTGAATCATCCCCATCATACAATGGCAAACTTGGATTATTACTAGCAGAAGTGGCAACATATTGGCCCGCTATCCTAAACTGTAAATATCCTGTGCCTATTTGTGCGTTGCTGTATAGCCCTACCATGGTATTTGTAATGCTAATATTATGTTCCGCTACAGCTGCAGCATCACCATATCTCTCAAGCATTGTAACATCTGATGCTATGGCAAGCCTAACAATTTTACAAGTACCCGTTGCTGTGCCACGGTTATTATTTTCATTTACTGACGCTGTAAGTCTTTCTGCAGCTTCAGTAACACCACACACAGCACCCTTTTGTGGAAGTACATCTTCCCGCTCGTATAATACAAAGGAATTGCTTGCTGCATATTTATCAAAATCTTTTAAGGGCTCAATGAAATAATATTTACCGTTTCCCTTTATAAATCCAAAGATGGTTTTTTTACTAATGGTAAGGTAAACAACGCTGCTGTTGTCGTTTGTTAACACGCCTGAGTACGTACGGCAAGTGGGTTTGCCAAAGGTCTCTTTTTTACCTTCTGAGGCAACTGTTAGGCTGTAGTCCTCTGCCAAAATATTGTTTTCGCTTAGCGCAATGGGCATAGAAGGAAGCCCATCAAATTCAAAGTCTAAATTAATAGATGTGCCTTTGTTTTCTTTGATGTAGTTGCCCAAGTCTTCCATATCAATGGAGAAGGTTTGTTGCTTTTTAAAAACTTTTTCCATCGCATTTGCACCTCTGTTGCTTGTAATAAGTTGTTTTGCAACAATTTTTTTCTGAGCAATAGTTAGTTGTGCTGTTAAAGCAAAAAGCAAGGTGGTAAGCACCATTTTTAAATAGGTAGGTGTACCTTTTTTACATAGTCTAAAATGTGTCATGTTATGTTGGTTTGGTATTTAATATTTGATAGCAAATCTTTTTCTAGATTTGAAGTAAATGTAGATTCAAGTAAATTTTCTCTTGTAGAATCGACTGTGATATATAAATAAATTATTGTGTGAATTTAAGCTGGGTAGTAAGGTTTCTGCAACTTTTAGGTAGTACAAAAACCTGACAGCGTGCTGACAAAAAACTGACAGCTATCGTTAGAGTCCTATAAATTGATAAAACTGATCTAAAGTTTGTGGCTTAACAAAAAGAGCAAAAGATGAAAGAATTAAGTGGGGAGGATTTTTATATACTTAACAAAATAGAACCACATTTATTAGCCCGATATTTTAATGTAGGAACGCTGGGTGATGTAGGATTAAAAAATCTCGGGTACCGATGCAGGCGAGATGGGTTTGATGATAGAATGTTTATCTAGAATTTCGCAATCGTTCTTGTTATTTTTTGTTTACCCTGCAATACTTGTAGAATGTAAGAACCTGCACGGTAATTATTACCAAAAATTATGCTGGCATCTGGTGTAAGCGTGATTCTTAGCACATGCTTTTCACTAAAATCAAGTACCATCATATTTATCAACTCCTTGTCTGAACTTAAGACCTGAAGCGTAACCTTACTGTTTGAAGGAACCTATAGCAACTTGGAGGAAATTTATAAATTTCTCTTTCTGAGTTTTTGCTATTAGATTTTTGAAAGCAGGTCAGGCTTGAATGTAAAAATTATATATGTTTGTTTGGTAAAATAATGAATCGAATAAATAACGGTTGTAAATAAGAATTGGATAATCATACCGGCGACTTTCTTAACACAGTTTCCTCCATTTCATCAATCCTTATTTTATAAATGATACAAACAATAATAATTAGCAGCAGTGCAGTGGCAACTATGGCAATAAGTAATTTGTATTTTGCAGGCATGTGCGGTTGTAAAAAGTGTAAAAATAAAAATAGACCATCGCTTAGCTGATTACAAATAAAACCTCGGACAAAAACCTGACAAGTACCCTATAAATACCTAACGAGTAACTGACAAAAAACTGACAGGAAAATTTAGTGTTGTGATTTTGTATGACTTATGTTCTACAACTTTTTAGGCTAAAACAGACAAAATTCCCCTCACCTGTTTTAGCTGGGTGAATTTGAAATGGTGGAAGGGGGCAGCTTGGATGGTTTTTACATATGAATATAAATTCTGCAACAAAACCCAATAAATATATTTTAATAGGCTAAATAATTTAGTTATTTGCCATTTTATGTAAAATCTCTAATCTACTTTGCACCTTTTTGGGTTGTAAATGATATAGGAAAACTATTGTTGAAGTTTTTAAATCTAAAGAACATCACTTACCGTACATTTTAACCACCACGATAAAAATAATTATCCCTTTTGAAACGTGAAGCCCTCATTTGAGGGTTTTTTTCTTAAACTGGTCAAACTGATTTAGGGTTTTAAGATAGTTTTTTTGCAAAAATTTCTCTTCTTTTAAATATGAGTTGAGGGGTTTTCTCCAATTTTTGAGTAAAAACACGTGTTTTACCGTAAAATTTACAAAATATTTTTAAGTATTTATACTGTTGAATTTCAGTCATATACAGCAAAAGTTACCAACTGGTGTAGCGTTTTTACTAAGTTTTTCAACTTAAAACAAACCAAAATCCAAATAAATTCGTTTATTTTATAGAAGAAATCCTAGCGTATACTCGAAAGAGCCTGAGTGATACCTAGAAATTTTGTTACCATTATGAAACCACAAAAAACCAACACTATGAAAGCAATTATACGCTTTTGTACAGAATTGTCTTTTAGACAGCTTACCAAAACACTCCGTGCAATATTTATATTAATAAGCAGTATTTGCTCAACTTTATCAGCACAAACTATTAAATGGACCGGCGATGGATCTTCTGCATTTAATCCATTAGCAACAACAAATTTTAATACTCCTACAAACTGGGATCTTTTACGGGTACCAACTTCAGCCGATAGTGTAGTAATTATAGTTACCAGTAATAAAGAAACTGTCATCAGTCTGTCTGCGTCAACAACAATCAAAAACCTTACTTACATTGTACCCAACAACAACAACAACAACCAGCAGGTTTATTTAAATGTTGGGGCATTTACTTTGACGGTAACAGGTACGAGCACTTTAGATATACTCGATAATCATCCGAACAATAAAATTGTGATTGGCGTAAAACATCCAAGTGCTGCCGGTGTAATTGATTTTAGAGGAGATGTTATAGTTGGGTCCACTAATCTTAAAAAAGATTGCTCAGCTTTTTTAATAGGCAATAGCAACAGCAGAATAATATGTAGAGCTAATCTTATATTGAATATAAATGCTAAAGTCGATATAGGGGCTTTTGCTCCAGGCACATTGTTGTTTGACGGTACCGGAACCCAAAATTTTGTGTTTAACAACGAAGCTAATACCTGTAGATTTGTCAACACTGTTATAGGATCTTCTAATAATCCTACCGTGGTAATGGCGGGAACTAGCTCTCCGGATAATATTACAGGTAACCTTACTATAAACGGCAGTTCAACTTTAGACCTTAATACAAGACAGTTAAATAGAAATACTGACGGCGGTAGTTTCTTGATGAAAAGCACATCTACCTTAAAAGTAGGTGGGCTATCAAGTGCGCCCAATGGAGGGTCTGCTGAGCTTATATCCGGTAGTAATTTCCCCTCTGGCTTCACCAATATTGTATTAGATTCTACAAGTACCGTAGAGTTTTATGGTTCCAATCAATCAATACCAGGTGCAGCGCATAATATAAAGGGCTATGGCAATCTTACATTGGTAAATAATACAAAAACCCTTATCAGCAGTTTCGCAATGTTTAGAAACCTAACTATTGCAGCAAACACTACAATGGCTTTGGGGATTTTTAACGATACGCTAAAGTCAAACAGTCAAACAACGGCTTATGTTTCTTCTTTACCTACAACGGCTGCTATTACCTACGGTACAGGTGGTTTTGTTGTGGAGCGTCATTTAGCTGCATACAAATCATGGCGCTTGCTTGCTACTCCGGTAGATATTGCTACATCGCCTTCCATTTCTGCCGCATGGAGAGAAGGTAATTCAGCGTTTAGCGCAACGGGTTATGGTACGCAGATTACAGGTCCACAAGGTCCATCAACTGCATCTAACAGCGCAGTGTTAGATGTGTATACACAAAGAGGATCTATAAAGAGCTACGATGCTGAATCAAATAATTATATTGAAGTAACAAATGCAAACACCACAAAAATTGCAAATATTGCAGGATACTATGTTTTTGTAAGGGGCGATAGAAGCGTAGGTGTTACAGGAACAACAAGTGCTACAAATCTTCGTATTAAAGGAAAAATTCGCACGGGAGACCAAACTTTTACTGTACCTGCAAATAAATTTGCTTCAATAGGTAATCCATTTGCATCAAGAATAGATTTTAGAACAATTTATAATAGTACAATTTCACCGTCTTACTATGTATGGAACCCTAACCCTGCAGGTACTTTTTACAATGCAGGTAAATACCAGGTATATGTAAATTATGGCGATGGTAATTATCGTCTTGGTGGTCCAACAGGTCCAATCCGCAATTACATTGAAAGTGGTCAGGCAGTATTTATACAGTCAATTACGGGTGGTTCGATTACTGTAAAAGAATCAGATAAATTTGGTGGTAGCAGTTTGGTAAGCCGCGGTGCAGAAGCGCAAAGAGAAGGTGTAAATAACTCAGCTTTAGAAATTAATTTGTTAACCAAAGATGGTAATGGCGAAGAAGTTTTGGCAGATGCTGCTGTAATAAATTTTGATGGAGCTTACAATAATGGTTTAGACAATAACGATGTAAGAAAAATCGTAAACTCATCAGATAATTTATCTATTAGAAATGGTTCAATAAACCTTGTTTTAGAGTCAAGATCAAAATTAAATGCAACAGATACTATTTTCTTAAACTTAAGCAATACAAGAATAGGTAACTATAGCTTTAGTATTAATCCTTCGTTATTGGTATACCCAACGTTACAGGCTTTTATTGTTGACAAATTTTTACAGACTGAAACAGAAGTAAGTCTATCTGAAGTTACAAACTATGCCTTTGCTACAACTTCGGCTGCAACTAGCAGAGCGGGAGACAGGTTTATGATTATATTTAAAACAGTTTCGCCTGCTGTTTTTACATCAATAAAAGCTAGCAGACAAGAGAATAACTCAGTTGCAGCAACTTGGTACATGGCAAATGAGAACAACATTAACTTCTACGAAGTTGAAAGAAGTATAGATGGTATTAATTTTAAAACCATAGATACACAAATGCCTACTGCTAACAATATGGGTAACCCTTATTATACTTACACCGATGCAACTGCACCAAAAGAAATGGTTTGGTATAGAGTAAAAGCAAACACAATTACAGGTACAATATTTTATAGTGATAAAGCAAATGCTAAAGCTGTGGAAGTAAATACAAAGAATGGAATAAGTATTTATCCAAACCCTGTGGTAGATGGTACTATTAATCTTTACTTTAACAACAAAGCAAAAGGTAAATACAGTATATCAGTTTTTGATAATAATGGCATGTTGGTTACAACAACTGCGGCTGATGTACAGAATAATGCGTCTGTAAAAAGAATAAAAATAAATTCAGCGGCAGGTACTTATCGTGTAACTGTAAAAGATGCACAAGGTAATAGTGTAGTAGTACCATTTGTAATATTGTAAGTAAGGTTAAGCAAACAATTTATTTATGAAAGCCCGGCAGGTTAAACCTTGCCGGGCTTTTGCATTTTAGTAAAACAAGCTTAATGCTAAGTTTTATGTAATTTTTTATGTCATTAATTTTCAATTATTTATGAGAAATATACCAATAATAATAACATCTCTTATTTGGTGATATGTAAGGAAACACACTAAAACTAGAAGTTCTTCGTTTTACCGTGTAGAAGAACTTCTATAATATTCTAAAGATTAGATTTTTTATAACAATGATCGATTTTAAATATTGAAAAATATAAAAATAAATATCATCAATACATTTTTTCGAATTTGCGAAATATTGGCTTTTAAATTAAACGCTAAAACACTTAATGCATGCTTAATTATTGTAGCTTGTTTTTGTAACAGCAATGTTAATGCACAAACCACTCTTACATGGATAGGTTCAGGAACAGCAGCCGCTTTAGATACACAAACTGAAAAAGAGTTTGATAATCCTTCAAACTGGAACCTGTTAAGAGCGCCTTTACCAACAGATAATATCATTATATCTTTTACTAAATCAGGCATTGTAAACTTAGGTGCAAATACTACAGTAACAAACCTTACTATAATAAACCTCAGTAACAAATCAGGTATTGTAAATGTTGGTGCTTTTACTTTAAGAGTTAATGGAAGTACCAACATTAATTTACAAAACGACCACCCAAAAAACAATATATATATTGGAGTAAACGATGCAACATCGGCAGGTACAATAGATTTTATGGGAGATGTAACGCTAGGTAATACAATCAATAAGGATGGTGTTTATTTAATGGGGAACCCCAATAGTACTATCATTTGCCGCGGCAATTTAATACTTAATCAAAAAGCACAGGTAGCGGAGGGTTTAGAGCCGGGCACACTGTTATTTGATGGAACTGGCATACAAAACTTTGTTTTCAATAATTCAAAATCGTGCAGTTTTAAAAATGTTGTTATTGGCAATACCAACAATCCTACAGTTGTAATCGGTGGTACTTCTACCCCTGACAATATTTTAGGAAATTTAACGGTTAACGGCAGTTCTGTTTTGGATATTAATACACGCCAACTAAATAGAAATACAAACGGCGGTAGTTTGTTTATGAAAAATACGAGTACTTTAAGATTGCAAGGCTCGTCAAGTACTCCAAATGGTGGTAATGCTAGCATAATAAGTGGTAGCAATTTTCCCTCAGGCTTTACCAATATCGTACTAGATTCTACAAGTACTGTTGAATTTTACGGCACCAACCAATCAATACCCGGTGCGGCACAGCAAATTAAAGGTTATGGTAATTTATCGTTGGTAAATAATACTAAAACTGTGATGAGCAGTTTTGCTATGTTTAGAAATTTAAAAATAGCTGCTAACACTACCCTGTCGCTTGGTAATTTTAATGATACACTAAAGTCAAACAATCAAACAACAGCTTATGTTTCTTCTTTACCTTCTACCGCTGCAATTACTTACGGTACGGGTGGTTTTGTTATTGAGCGTCATTTAGCTGCATACAAATCATGGCGCTTGCTTGCTACCCCGGTAGATATTGCTACATCGCCTTCCATTTCTGCTGCATGGAGAGAAGGAAATTCAGGATTTACTTCAACAGGGTATGGAACTCAAATTACAGGTCCGCAGGGACCATCTGTAGCATCTAATACCGCTGTCCTCGATCTTTATACGCAACGAGGTTCTATAAAAAGTTACAATGCTGCAACAGACAGTTATGTAGAAGTTACAAATGCAAATACTACAAAAATTGCCAATACTGCGGGTTATTTTGTTTTTATAAGGGGAGATAGAAGTGTAGGTGTTACAGGAACAACAAATTCTACAAATCTTCGCATTAAAGGGAGAATTCGGACGGGGGATCAAACTTTTACTGTGCCAATAAATAAATTTGCATCTGTTGGTAATCCTTACCCATCAAGAATAGATTTTAGAACAATTTATAGTAGTACCATAGCACCGTCTTATTATGTTTGGAACCCAAACCCTGCGGGTACATTATACAATGCGGGCAAATATGATTTTTATGTAAATTATGGTGATGGTAATTATCGCTTAGGTGGGCCATCTGGTACAATTCGTAATTATATAGAGAGCGGACAGGCAGTGTTTATACAGTCCATAACGGGTGGTTCAATTACTGTAAAAGAATCAGATAAATTTGATGGTAGCAGTTTGGTAAGCCGCGGTGCAGAAGCACAAAGAGAAGCTGTAAACAATTCAGCTTTAGAAATTAATTTGTTAACCAAAGATGGTAATGGCGAAGAAGTTTTGGCAGATGCCGCTGTAATAAATTTTGACGATGCGTACAGTAATAATATTGATAACAATGATGTAAGAAAGATTTTAAATACTTCTGATAATTTGGCAATTAGAAAAGGTTTTGTAAACCTTATTTTAGAAACAAGAGCAGCACTGAATGTTGCTGATACTATTTTAATAAACTTGAGTAATACGAGAGTAGGCAGTTATCGTTTAAATTTTAAACCTTCATTATTGGTATACCCTACACTACAGGCTTTTATTGTTGACAAATTTTTACAAACAGAAACACCGGTAAGCTTAAGTGATGCTTCAGATTATTCGTTTACCACAACGAGTGTTGCAACAAGCAGAGCAAGTGATAGATTTATGATTACTTTTAAAGCAGTATCACCTGCCGTATTCACAGCAATTAAAGCAGAACGAAAAGGGGATAATTCAGTTGCAGTAAGTTGGCATATAGCAAATGAAAACAACATTAATTATTATGAAATTGAAAGAAGTTTAGATGGCATAAACTTTAAGACAATTAACTCGCAGATGCCTACCGCAAACAATATGGGTAATCCGTATTATACTTTTATAGACGCAACTGCATCAACTGAAAAAGTTTGGTACAGGGTTAAGGCAAATGGAATAACTGGTGCTGCAAAATTTAGCGGTATTGCTAATGTTACTGCTGTTGAAGTAAATACAAAGAATGGAATAAGTATTTATCCAAACCCTGTGGTAGATGGTACTATTAACCTTTACTTTAACAACAAAGCAAAAGGTAAATACAGCGTATTAGTTTTTGATAATAATGGCATGTTGGTTACAGAAACCGCTGCTGATGTACAGAACAATACTTCTGTAAAAAGAATAAAAATAATTTCAGCAGCAGGTATGTATCGTGTAACTGTGAAAGATGCAAAAGGTAATAGTGTTGTAGTACCATTTGTAATATTGTAACCTACTCCTAACAAATAATATATAACTAAAAGCCCGGCAGATTTAATCTTGCCGGGCTTTTAAGTACTAGCATAAAGTTGTGACATCCATTCACAATTAACTAATGATAAGTACAAGTTTGGTGTTAGTATTCCCTACTCGCCGCTTGCCTTACAACACCTGCACAATTAAAAACTTTAAATAGTGTGTATTCTCTTGTCCGCTAATAATTGGATGATCAGCAGATTGGGCATTAAAAACCACCTGGCGAATTCTTCTTTTTGCATCTTTTGCAGCCATTAAAATAATATCGTAAAACAAGGCAGGTTGTACCAAATTGGTACAGCTCGATGTTACTAAAAATCCACCAGGTTTTACCAACTTAATTCCCCTTAAATTAATTTCTTTGTAACCTGCAACTGCCTTATCAATACTGCTGCGGCTTTTTGCAAACGAAGGCGGGTCAAGCATTACAACATCCCAACGCTTTTCTTCTTTTGACAATGTTTTTAACACATCAAATGCATTTACACATTTAAAATTACAAATATCTTCCAACCCATTTAGTGCTGCATTTTTGTTACACATATCTATAGCACTTTGCGAAATATCTAACCCCAAAACAGACTTTGCACCGAAATGAGCTGCGCTTATTTCAAAAGAACCTGTGTAACAAAATGCCCCAAGTACGTCTGCATCTTTAACTATATTTCTAATGGCAAAACGATTGTCTTGTTGGTCTAAAAAGTACCCCGTTTTTTGTCCGTTTGCAATATCTATGTGCATTTTTATGCCCGGCGTTTTATCATCAAAAGATTTTTCGTTTATGATAATGTCGGTATCAAATTCTGGTGACAGAAAACCTTTGTGTTGTTCCATACCTTCAAGTTCTCTTACGGGCACGTCGTTGCGTTCGTAAATGCCTTTCGGTGTAAAAATTTCATTCAAAGCTTTCACGATTGAGGGCTTCCAAACATCAATACCCAATGCAAGTGTTTGTATTACGAAGTAGTCGTTAAACTTATCAATTATAAGCTGTGGAATATCATCTGCTTCACCAAAAATAAGTCGGCAGTTTTCTGAGTAGCCAATCTTTTGGCGGTAAGCCCATGCAGCTTTAATTTTTTTATGAAAAAAAGCCTCATTAATGGTTTCATTTTTATCTCGAGTAAGCAGTCTAACAGAGATCTGCGATTGTGGATTGTAATATCCTCTGCCAATAAATATTTTATCAAACGTGTACACGTCCACAATTTCTCCAGGTGCTGCTGCGGTGTCTTTTTCTTTCCCTGTGTTTACTTCATTGGCAAATATCCACGGATGCCCGTTTTCTACCCGTCGGCTTATATTTTTGTTAAGTACAATACTTTTCATGCGGCAAAAATAGCCTTTTGCATTTTAGTCAGTGTATTACAAGATTGTAAGCTCGTTTATTTTACTAGATAGGAGATTTAATTGACAGGGAATTATAAACGCAACAATAAAAGTTGTTTTATGAGCTTTAGTATAGATGCATTAAATTGCTAAAGACGTATTAAAATGTTGTTATTATGAAGAAATTATTTGGGCAAATTAATGAGCTGGAAAAACATGTTGCCAATTATAAGAGCCATCAAGCTACAGTTTCTGCAGGTACTGTGGGTTGGCATATTGAGCATAGCCTGATGGTGTTTATAAGCATTATAACAACTATGGAAAACTCAAATCCTGCAAATTTTAAGAGTAGTTTTAAAATGAATAAATTTCTTGTGTATTTTTTAAATAAAATTCCAAGGGGTAAAGCTAGAGCGCCAAAAATTGTACAGCCTGATGGGGAAATTATACCTGAAAAACTCATGGCCAACATTCAAACAGTAAAAACAAAAATACAGGTGCTGACTCAATTACAAAAAAACCACCATTTTCCGCATCCATATTTTGGTGACCTCAATTTAAAAGAAACAATTAAATTTCTCGGTATTCACACCAATCACCACCTAAAAATTATCAATGATATTTTGAAGGCAGCTTAAAAGCTTTAGTATGCGTCCACGTTATTGACAAACTTTGCAATGGGTTTTATTAATTTGGAAGCACCCCTTTGTTTATGATTATTCTTTTCTCTGCAGCCTCACACAAGTAAAAGCAAATTATAAATGCTTTTTTATAACACGTTTGTAAGTTTTGCATGCTAATTGCATATTCCTAATAAATGTTTATTAAGGTAAAAAACATGAAGGGAATAATAGTAATCTTAGCGGTATTGTTGGGGTCGGCATCTAAAGCCCAAAAACCCGATGCAATAGTTGGGAAATGGTTAAAAACGCCGAAAGAAGACTTGATAATAAGGGTTTATAAAGTAGGTGCCGAATACAAAGGGAAAATTTTAAAAGAAAAAGAGGCTTTAAAAAATAAGTCTATAGGTTTTGTTATACTTGAAAAGTTGCGATACAATAATGATAAACATATTTGGACCGGGGGTAAAATACATGACCCTAATACCGGCAAAACATATGACGCTGAAGCTAAAATTAATAATGATGGGTCATTGGAAGTAAACTGTTACATGGGCGCGAAATTTCTTGGAACAAAAAAGTATTTTAAACGGGTTAAATAGTCGTAACAAAAAAGATAGTTTTGAAAATATCATTTTAAAAAGCTTGTGCAACAATTGCCGCTCCTTTATACAATTATTCATTTCACTGTAACTTTGCGTAGCAACATTTTAAAAAACTGCAAATATCATAGTTGATATGGAATTGTTTCCAACAGCAAATAACCCCGCCATAAATATTTTACCAAAAGATGGTGTGGTTAATTACTTCGGAAAAGTATTTACAACTGCCGAAGCCACTCATTACACAGAAAAATTATTTAATTCTATTGATTGGAAAAATGATGAATCATTTATTTACGGAAAGCTAATTATTACCAAAAGAAAAGTTGGTTGGTATGGTGATAATGCTTTCGATTATACGTATTCAAAAACTACAAAAAAAGCTTTGCCCTGGACCAAGGAGCTATTGCAAATAAAGCAAATAACAGAAGAAAAAACAGGCGAACACTACAACTCCTGCCTGCTTAATTTATACCACAATGGCGATGAAGGTATGGGCTGGCACAGCGATGCAGAGAAAGAACTTAAAAAAGATGGTGCTATTGCATCGTTAAGTTTTGGCGCAGAACGAAAGTTTTTATTTAGGCACAAACAAGATAAGGAAACAGTTTCTGTATTCCTGGAAAACGGAAGTTTGTTATTGATGCACGGCACAACACAAACGCACTGGTTGCATAGAATGCCACCTACAAAAAAAGTTACAACCCCAAGGATAAATCTAACTTTTAGAACGATAGATATTTAACCCAGAGCGCTTTTTAAATCTTCTATTAAATCTTCTACATTTTCTACACCCACAGAAATGCGCAATAAATTCTCAGGGCTTAGTGGATGTTTTCCTTCTGCTGTTCTGCGGTGTTCTACCAAACTCTCAACACCGCCAAGGCTAGTGGCATGTTTAAAAATATTTAATTTTCCGGCAACAGCCAGTGCTTCAGCCCTTTCGCCTTGTACTAATATTGAAATAATGCTGCCAAAGCCATTAGTCATTTGTTGTTTTGCAATAGCATGATTGGGGTGCGTTGGCAACCCAGGATAAAATACTTTCTCAATGTTGGGATGTTGTTCTAAATAGGCGGCAATAGTTACAGCACTTTTGCATTGTGCGGCAAGGCGCATGGGAAAGGTCGCTAAGCTTCTATTAAGCAACCAGCAATCAAATGGTGATGGCACTGCACCTGCTGTTGCCTGGTATTCTCTAATATTGTTTGCAGTTTCGTTTGTGTGGTTGGTGCATATAACACCACCTAAAATATCTGAGTGACCGCTAAAAAATTTGGTGGAAGAATGCATTACATAATCAACACTCATTTGTAATGGCTTTTGTAAAATAGGTGTGGCAAAAGTATTATCGCAAGCGGTTGTAATGTTGTGTTGTGCAGCTAGTGCAACAATTTTTTTTATGTCTGCAATTTTTAATTGTGGGTTAGATGGCGTTTCCATCCATATCAATTTTGTATTGGGCTGTATTAACTTTTCTATATTTTCAATCACCGTCATATCTGTCTCACTAAAACTAACCTGCCAGCGTTTAAAAAATTTATCCATTAAATAACGTGTGCCATGGTAACAATCATCGGGTATGATAATATGGCTGCCGGGCTCCAATATATTTTCAAACAAAGCATTTACTGCAGCTAGGCCTGATGAAAATGCAATTGCAGTTACAGCTTCTTCCAGCGCAGCAATTTTATTTTCGACTGTTAATCTGTTTGGGTTACCTGCTCGTGAATATACATAGTCATTCAATGAGCCATCTGCCTTTCTTTCAAATGTTGTTGAAAGATGAATGGGCTGTATAATATCACTCCCTGATGAATGAACGGTTTGCGCACCATGCACTGCAATGGTTTCTAAATGTTGGGTTTTATTTGCCATGGTTGTTTATTTGAAGCGAATGCATCTCGGCAAATGTACCATACAAGGGTTAACAAAAAACAGTCAATTATAAATTTTGGCTCAACAAAACCTGTTCATAATGCATTTGCATATGCAGGAATAAAATCTTTTGTAATAATTATCTACCTCAATAAATTACCACTTAAATTATGTACACTATTATTTGATAGAAACAAAAAAGACAGCAACACTTTAATGAATAATTACAGTAGCTTATTCTTTTAAACACAGCTCTATAATAAAATACCGGAGTGCTCTTCAACCGATCCACTTATTTAGATCATTTTTAACTACACAAAGCGTAAATATTCTCGCCATATTTTTAAGTAAGCTCCATTTATTTTCCTTTGCTCTATTGTCCACTAAGCAGATCACACCTATTAAATTCTGCTTAGACTAAGCTTCATTCAGTATTAGCTGATAAAGTTTTTTATTCTGTAAATCATCTAGACTTACCCTTCAAAAATTTTCTTCAAAACAAAAAAGGAAAATGCTTAATGCAATAAATCAGCCTTTTGCATGATACACATCAGGATTTTCCCAAACATGCACTTTTACATTTGTTTAAAATTAAATAGCATGATAGGAAAACTAGATAACAATCAAATCAACAATCTTCTTTGCAGCCAGTCAATAGGCAGACTAGCCTGCACTGACGGCGAGCGACCATACATTGTTCCCATATCTTTTAATTACGACGGGGTATATATTTATGGGCAAACCAATATCGGGAAAAAGCTAAAGATGATCAGAAAAAATCCGACGGTATGTTTTGAAGTAGATCAAATGATGGATATACGCAACTGGCAAAGCGTTGTTATTTATGGTGACTTGGAAGAATTAAAAAACAAAGATGCCGATGACAGCAGAGCGTTGCTATTTGAAAGCGATTTCTCACTGCTTACAAATAATCGTATCCATGCACATGAGCACGCCGTAACAAGTGTTTTGCAAGACGAAAGTCGTATCAAAGAAATTCTTTTTAGAATTAAGATAAAAAAAGTAACAGGCCGTTATCAAAACGAATTATAGTAGTTTTTTATTTGCCCTCGTGAACAAAGTAGATACTAATTCTCGTAACGTTTTTTTAATCGGTTTTAGATATTATCAAATACCCTTCTTACAATATTGCAACTCAAATTAATTTTTGGTATTTCATCTCTTTATTGAAAGTAACTACGTCAAAAATTATAACCAAAAATACTCTCGAATGGCCATCTTGAAAAGGTTTATAGCAAGCCTCCTACTTGTATTAATTAACGTAGCGGTCTCAAAAGCACAGTCTGCAGATAATATAATAGCTGCAAACGATGACTCTTTTGGCTTATGGATTTTTGCCGCAATAATTATTATTCCGCTGTTATTTATTATCGGCAAATTATATGTTGACTTTAAAGTACAGTTAAAAGAAAACAATGAGTGGAAGAAGGAAGGAACAGCCCTCAAATTTTCGCAATACATAAAAAACTTTGACAGACAACAGATACATGAATTTGTACAACTAAAACGCAAAAAGAAATGTTGTGGCAAATGCAAAGGTGACGGTGGCTGCGGTAAAATAAAAACTGTTGTAATACTTGCTTTGTTATTTTTTATTAGCGATAATATTTTTGCACAGGCTCCTACTGAAAAAAAGTTATTTACCCAGCCGGGTATTATTATGACAATCGTTTTACTGTTGATACCAATATTACTGGCAGTAGTATTTGCAATGGTAAAGGCCAACAATGCAGTAAAAAATTATGCAAATGTAAATAAGAAAAAAGAGGCGGGTGAGTTTGCTGAATATCTAACAAATATGCACGACCACAATGTAGAGGAGCAACTTATAAAGAAAGATAACCTGCCCGATTACAAACTAACACACAACGAACTTGCAGGTACGGAAAAAGCAGAAGACACAAAAGGTTTATTAAGTAATATCAGCGACAAGCACGAAACGCATTTTACAGCATCAAAAAGAAAGGCAGTTATTAGGCCTACTCTTGATGCTGACATTACAAAACTTATACTTTGGTATTTAGGTTGTGCCACTTTTTGGCTGGTAATGGGTACCGGTATTGGCGAATACCTTGGGATTAAATTTGTAGCGCCAGATTCAGACCACATCAGTTGGTTAAGCTTTGGCAGATTAAGACCGGTACACACCAATATTGTTTTTTGGGGATGGGCTTCTCTGGCAATGATTGGGCTTGGTTATTATGTTGTACCTACCGTAAGCAATGCAAAAATTTACAGTATAAAGTTTGGCTGGATAGCACTTTTATGTACAAATATTATGGTGGTTGCCGGTTCTATAGCGTTGATGAGTGGCATAAATAACGGCGGCGGAGAATTTAGAGAATACATATGGCCCATCATGGCATTTTTTGCAGTTGCACTCATTCTGACTTTTATAAATTTCTTCTTAACCGTTGCAAAAAGAACTACCAAAGAAATTTATATTTCCAACTGGTTTATTCTTTCGGCTTTGCTGTTTACCATTATTGTTGCTTTAACAGCTTATTTACCCTTTTGGCAAAAAGGTATCGGCGAAACAATTGTGCAAGGATATTTTATGCACTCAGGTGTAGGCATGTGGTTTACATTGTATGTTGTTGGGTTACTGTATTACTTTATTCCGCAGCAATTAAACAAACCAATATATGCATACAGTTTAGGTATACTC
>JANOTH010000217.1:0-3730 GCA_031416275.1 Ferruginibacter sp.
GGTGCATTGAGTGATAAGATTGGTAGGAAATGGATTATGCTCACCGGTATGTTGCTAGGGGTAATTTTTTACCGACCAATATTTGGGGAGTTGTTGAGGAGTGCAGAAGTTGTGGAAATACCTTTTGAAAAAAATCCAAGAAAACCATTACAAAAAATTACCACAAATGATAATTATTCGATAACAACAACTACTCAATCGCACATTTCCATAAAAGGAATTAATTATTTTACAGAGAAAAATGATACCACTTTTTCAAATTTAGAAAAATCTCCATCACATTCTAGTGTCAAAGTATTAGACAAAAAGCTTAATACAATGCTCAAACTAAAATTCATATTCCTCATTTGGATTATGATCATTTTTGTAACAATGGTCTATGGTCCGGTGGCAGCATTTTTGGTGGAATTATTTCCAACTAAAATACGATACACGAGTATGAGTTTACCTTACCACATTGGCAATGGTGTGTTTGGCGGATTGGTACCTTTTATAGCAACACTCTTATCTGCAACATTTACCAACGATCCTTTGGTGGGGCTTTGGTACCCAATTGGTGTGGCTGCGTTGTGTTTTGTAATTGGGGCTTTGTATTTAAGCAATAAGAAAGATGAAGATGTAGGCGATTAGAGGCCCCTCTATCTCCCCCGCAAGGGGAGAAATCTTGGAGATTGAAGCGAGGATGTTCTAGGAAACTAAAAAAGCAAATAATGAAAATTTGTATTCTAACTATCAATTAAAAATACCAATAATGATAAAAGAGAATTTTGAAATTACGCAGGGTGTTGAAGCCTCCCCTTTGGGGAGGTTTGGAGGGGCCGTTAAAAAATTAATGGGTTTTGTCTGGATGATTATTGCACCTGTAATCATTTTCTTTCTAATATCCGGCGCAGTAAATAATATTGGTAATGGCAGCAAGGATATTAATAAGCCCATCCCATGGATCATCATTATCACCATATTTACACCCATCGCCGCAGGCCTAATGATTTTTGGTTGGTATGCTATTAAAGGAGAATATGAGAAGAAGATATGAGATGTTAGATACAAGACAATATGCTGCGAAATCTCTTTCTACTCTTTTCTCAGCGGTGAATACCTCGTAACTTTGCCCCAATGTCAGAACCGAAAAAGAAACTCAACGTATCTGTACTCAAAAGAGTATTTGCTTTTGCTGCGCCTTATAAAAAGAAGTTTTATTTATCAATTTTTCTTGCTGTATTTCTAGCAATCATTGCGCCAGTGCGCCCATTGTTAATTCAACTTACTATTAATACAGGTATAAAAAACAGTACAGTTGGTCATTTTATAAACGGTCCAGGTGGCTTTATAATAGAAATTACAATTATTCAAATTGCATTATTACTAATTGAAACAACTTGCCGCTTTTTCTTCACTTTCACCACAGCATCATTAGGACAAAGCGTTGTAAAAGATTTGCGTATAACAACATATGATAAAATAGTTCACCTCAACTTATCTCAGTTTGATAAAACGCCCATTGGCACACTCACAACAAGAACTATAAATGATATTGAATCAGTAAACGATATTTTTAGCGATGGCTTAATTCCCATCATCGCAGATATGCTTTCCATCATTTCCATTCTTACCTATATGTTTATTGCAGATTGGCGCCTTACGCTAGTTTGTCTGGCGCCTTTTCCCGTACTTATTATTGCCACTTATTATTTTAAAGAGAGTGTAAACAAATCTTTTATAAAAGTTCGTAATGCAGTGGCAGCGCTCAATGCTTTTGTACAGGAGCATATTACAGGCATGGGTATTGTTCAGGCATTTGCTGCAGAAAAAAGAGAGCAAGAAAAGTTTAATGACATCAATAAAGAACACCGCAATGCAAATATCCGTTCCATTTTTGCATACTCGGTTTTCTTTCCAGTGGTGGAGTTGGTATCAGCATTGTCAATTGGTTTGTTGGTTTGGTGGGCAGGCATGCAGGCTGGAATTTCCACAGATAAAGCTGCGCAGGCTGGTGGCATAATTACCTCTTTTATTCTGTGTTTAAATTTATTATTTCGCCCGCTAAGGGTAATTGCAGATAAGTTTAATGTTTTGCAAATGGGTGTTATAGCGAGCGAAAGGGTATTTAAAATTTTGGATAACGAAGATGTATCTGACAGATCTGGAAAATACATTTCTGCAAATATTAGAGGCGATGTAAGTTTTGATCATGTGTGGTTTTCCTACATAGAAGATCGGTATGTTTTAAAGGATATAAACTTTACCATCAAAGCCGGCGAAACGCTTGCTATCGTTGGTCACACAGGTAGTGGCAAAACTTCCATTATTAGTTTATTAAATAGATTGTACCACATACAAAAGGGAAGTATTAAAATAGACAATACCAATATTGAAGAGTACGATTTAGATTTTTTGCGCAGCAGAATTGGTATTGTTTTGCAGGATGTATTTTTATTTAGTGGTAGTGTTTTAGATAATGTAACGCTTAGAAATTCAGATATAAAAAGAGAAGAAGTTATACAGGCTGCTAAGTTGATCGGGCTGCATGATTTTATTGAAAGATTACCCGGCGGTTATGATTACAATGTGATGGAACGTGGTGCCACACTGTCTCTCGGGCAGCGGCAATTACTTTCTTTTGTGCGTGCACTGTTGTACAATCCTGCCATCCTTATTTTAGATGAAGCCACTTCTTCAGTAGATTCTGAAAGCGAGGCACTCATACAACATGCCATTGATAAACTTATTGCGGGCCGCACTTCCATTGTGATTGCGCATAGGTTGAGTACCATTCGCAAGGCAGATAAAATTTTGGTTTTAGATGCCGGTGTTGTAAAAGAAATGGGCAGCCACACTGAGCTTATGGCAAAGCAAGGGCATTATTATCAGCTGCATAAAATGCAGTTTGAAAAGCAAGTGGAGGCGGTTTAATTAAAGAATTATTTTGGCGCTGATCATGTGATAAAGTCTCAACTTTTGTTCGGGCTATCCGCTACAATCTTTTTATTCGCTAAAGCGATATAAAAAGGATTTCCACTGCTATCCCGTCGCTCTTCAGCATTAAATCTTTTTTCAACTTTTATGATTCAATATCAATCGGTGTAACTTTTTCTTTTATAAAAAAAGCAATGTAAACAACAACTACAAAAACCATCACAGCAGATAATAAAAAAGTTACTTTACTACCATAAGCAAACCAAATAATACCTGCAAGGCTGCTGGCAAACATGGTGCAAATGCTTTGAAATGCTGAATAAGTTCCTATAGCAGTCGCTGTATTTTCTTTCGCAGAAATATTACTGATCCATGCTTTGGAAATTCCTTCTGTACCTGCTGCATAAATTCCATATAAAAAAAACAATCCATAAAAATGGGGAGGAAGAGTTGCAAAAGCCATTCCCGCATATACCAATACAAACACAAAAAGCCCTGCAATAAATATTTTCTTTAATCCTATTTTATCAGCCAATATCCCAAGTGGAAATGCAAAGATGGCGTATACCAAATTATAAAAGATGTAGATGGTGATAATATTTGTATCATCAAGCCCTGCTTGCTTTGCTTGCAACAGTAGAAATATATCTGAGCTGTTAAACAACGTAAAAACCAATAAGCCAACAACAAGCTTTCGATAGATAGTTGGACTAGTTCTCCAATACCTTAAAAAGTAAAAGAAAGCAATTGCAGGTTTAACAACTTTTGGAGCAACAACTTTGTCTTTTAACACCAACGAACATACAACAGCAAT
>JANOTH010000218.1:0-10532 GCA_031416275.1 Ferruginibacter sp.
TTGTTAAGTTTGATAACAGCAAAATTTCGGCTGACAGCATCGCTAGCGCAGTTACAAATATTGGGTATAAAGTAACCACAATCACCAACAACAAATAAAATGGAAAATACAGTTATACTTCAATCTGTTATTACTTGCCCTTATTGCAGCCACAAACACGAAGAAACAATGCCCACAGATGCCTGCCAGTTTTTTTATGAGTGTACCAATTGTAAAACACGGCTTAAACCTACCAATAGAGACTGTTGTGTATTTTGCAGTTATGGCACTGTAAAATGCCCACCCATTCAAATGGGAACTTCCTGCTGTCCATAATAAAATGCAGTTGGCGAATATTATTCACAAGCATTTATATGGTAACATATAATTTAATAACGTTGATAAGGTTTATAGGTATGCGAATGGATAAAAAAGCTCTAGCCGAAGGAAGACAATTAGATGTAGCAATTAAATATTGATAGATTTAATACCGTTGAGTTTAGCACAATTTTTAAAAAGTAATGCTGCAGAAATTAATTACAGCATACAAAATTCATTATCCTTTGTGTAAAAACTAAAGCGAGTAAGGGGAATTACAGCAAACTATACTGGGATAGTAAAGTAAAAAGTGCTTCCCGTACCCACTACTGACTCTGCCCAAATACGCCCACCATGGGTTTCAATAATTTTTTTACAAATGGCCAATCCAATACCTGTACCTGAATATTCTCTTTTGCCATGAAGCCGTTTAAAGATGATAAATATTTTTTCAAGGTCATCTTGCTTTATACCAATGCTGTTGTCTTTTACAAAAAAGGTCCAAATACCTTCGTCCTCTGTAGCACCAACTTCTATTGCTATTTTTCTATCACTACAATATTTTAATGCATTGCTTACTAAGTTTACAAATACCTGATTAATCAATGTTTTATTTGCATTAATAATAGGTAAAGGGTGAACCAAAATAACGGCTTCGCAGGTATTAATTTTTTCGTTGAGCACCCGCAATACATACTTCACAACATCATTTAAATCTGTCTTAGTAAAATCTTCAGGCCTGTGCCCAATTCTTGCATACTTTAATAGATCCTCTATCAACGTCCTCATTCTTATTGCGCCATCTGTAGCAAAATGAATGTATTTTTTTTCTGTTTCATCTAAACTAATTCCAAGTTTATTTTCGAGCAATTGTAAAAAGCTGCTCACCATACGCAGTGGCTCCTGTAAATCGTGCGATGCCATGTACACAAAGTGCTCAAGTTCTTTGTTTATAACTTCGAGCTGCATAGTACGGTCAATTACTTTTTGCTCCAGTTCATCGTTCAATTTGCGAATATCATCTTCTGCATGCTTCAATTCTTTATGCGATGCAACTAATTCAATTGCACGTTTTTGTTTCTCGCTATTTTGAAAATTAAGTTTTGTATTTGCAACAATTAATTCCGCTGCCAGTTTCTCTTTTTCTTTATTTTGATAAACAATTTCTTTATTAGCAATAGTCAATTCCGCTGCACGCTTTTGTTTCTCGCCGTTTTGATACGCCAATTCAACATTGGCAATTACCAAATCATCTGCACGCTTGGTTTTTATGGTGTGCTGGTATGCAAGTTCTTTGTTTATAGCAACTAACTCTAACGCACGTTTTTCTTTTTCTTCGTTTTGGTAAGCAAGTTCAATATTTGCAATGCTTAACTCGGCTGCACGCTTTTCTTTTTCTTTGTTTTGATAGGCAAGCTCTTTGTTGGCAATGGATAGTTCTGCTGCACGTTTCTCTTTTTCTTTATTTTGAAAAACAAGTTCTTTATTGGCAATGTTTAACTCAGCAGCACGTTTTTCTTTTTCTTCATATTGGTAGGCAAGCTCTTTATTAGCGACAACCAAATCGTCGGCGCACTTTTCTCTAAGCTTATTTTGGTAAACTAATTCGGTATTAGCTACGGCTAATTCTGCCGCACGTTTTTCTTTTTCTTTTTGTTGATAGGCAAGTTCTATATTGGCAATAATTAATTCTGCTGCACGTTTTTCCCGTTCATTTTTTTGATAGGCTAGTTCTACATTGGCTGTACGTAAGGCTTCAGCGGTTATTTCTTTTTTTTCCATTTCAAGATTATGCAGCTTTGCATCAATGATTAGCTTTTCAGACTTTTTCATTTTTTGATTTATTAGCAACCGGAAAGTAGTGTTATTTAAAACGAAAGGATATTGTCCAGAAAATGACAGAGAGAATTGAAAGTGTGATATCCATTTTAAAGTTAATCTAATTTAATGGTCTTCCAAGGGAAACTATTGCTGGGTAGGCTTCTTGTAGAAGTACTTCTACCAGTAATCAGCATTATTAAATTTCTTTTCTCCTCAAAAAACAAAACCATAATGCATATTTATTAGTGTTATGGTATTTAAACCTAAAATATGGAGGTTCATCAAACAAAAACTGCGCTTCTATTTAGCATAAGCCCATACCAGCGCAGTAGTATTTATTAGTAGGAATGTTTAATTATTCGTTGTTGTAAGAAGCCCATTTTACATCTCTGCTTCTACCACTATAAATAACGAGGTTACCGTCGTTTTGCATTACCAATCTATTTCGTGCAGCTTTCATTCTGTTTCAGCAGCGGTGTTTGTCTGCTGGCTTTGGTGTGCAAATGCATCCCATACCACAATGCCATCTGAACTTGTCAATACAAGATTACCGTCTCTTTGAAATTCGCATTTTATTTACACCCCTACCTGTTGTGCCACTACTCCATATATTGCGGTTGTCTGCAGAGCGGTATAAACAAATTACCAACGGGTTGAAATGTAAAGAAATATCGCTTATTGGCTGATTGATAGTGTTTATTTACCTCTATGGTTGTGTTTTCATAAATAATGCCGAGATAATTAATTCCATTGAAACGCCTTTGATCTTGCTTATTGTAATTTCTATTTTTATTATGCCTGCCACGCCATTGCCGTTGTGCCACTACCTGTAAAAATGAGCGAAAAAAGAAATAGTTTTTTCATGTTTTATTTCTTTCAAATATTAAATAAAGAAATCCTTGCTTTATTAAGCCAAACCTTATTCCGCTAATTGAGAATTACTTTCGCACTGTATGGAGAGAACATAAAATATACAAGCTGTGTAAATTTAAACAAGGTAATAAGAATTTAATTTCTTGATGTTATTTGTATGATGCCCAATTTTTTATCCCTTTAATTATATGGCTATAATAAATCTGCTTTTGCAAAACTTTTTTAGTTGGTTTACAGTAACCGTGTAATTTAACTACTTAAGTTATTGCCAACGATTTTTAAAATTTTAAGAACCTGCTATTGCTGTCCCAAATATACCTACCGCTAACTCTGCCCAAACTACAAGTAGAAGTAATAATAATAACCCGCAAATAATAAATCTATTTTTAGCCAGCGTTACTTTTCTCAATACGAGTTCAATTAATAAGCCTGTACCCAAAAGCAAAATCCCCATAACTACAAAGTCGTTTAACTCCCAATTAACCTCATTGGTAAATTGCATGGCTATTAGTGGTATAAGTAATAGCGTTACAATAATTGCTAAAATAACCAACAGTCTTTTGTTTTTCATATTTGCATTTTTTAAAGTCAAATTAATCTTGCTATTCTGTAGCGCTCACTTTTTTACCTTACGATTTTCAAACACAAACCATAATGCGCCGGTAATAATTAATACTAATGGTAATGCACCCAATTCCTGCTCAACAACAATCATATAAACCAATAATAAAGCTCCTATAAACAAAATACAAAGTGCCGTATTTCTTTTAGCTTTCCCGTGTAGAATTATACCTTTTTTCATAATGTTTGTCGCCAGAAAAAACTACATAAATGTTTAATATTCTTAAATATAAAAGCACTTTGAAATACAAAGTAAGAGCAAATTTATTGAAGCATCAAATTTTATTTCTTGCTAAAATGCTACCACCATTTTTAAAATACAGTAAAACGATTTATGGAAAGTTGAATACCCTAAAAATACAAATAGTCTGTTCGCCCCTATGGAGCATATGCTTTACGTAGATTAAAACAGATTTTAGAAATATGTCCTTACTTACCATCTGTAAAAACCATTGCGTTAAAATATTATCGGGTGCAAGATTGAGGGTATAACGAAACTATAATTTGCAGCACCAACATCAAACTAGAGAAAACCGTTCTTAAAACGGATAGAAAATATAGAATTTGCAAAAAAGCAAAATCCATATGATAGCTACCTTCTTGGTACTAACTTCAATTATTTATTTTAACAGAACCACTAAACAAATAATCATTAAACTTTTGGCAGGTATATAGCAAAAGTGGCCCCAACATCCGTTATGCCTTCAGCGGTAATGAAACCATGGTGGTTGTTAACAATTTTTTTTACAATGGCTAAGCCTATGCCTGTACCTGAATATTGGCTTTTGCTATGTAGCCGTTGAAATAGATCAAAAATTTTATTTTGGTATTCACTTTTAAAGCCAATGCCATTGTCTTTAACAGTTATCTTATAATACTCTTTTTGTGTATCTGCAGGTAGCTGTTCAATTGCTTTCCCCGCAACAATGGTTGATGTAATTGTTATATTAGGTTTTCTTTTATACACGCTGTATTTAATGCTGTTATCAATGAGGTTTGTAAACAGCTGCGACATTTGAACAGGCGACGCATTCACTGTCGGTAAATCAGCACACTCAATCACTGCGTGTTTTTCCGTAATGGCTATGTGCAGGTTTTCTTTTGCATCCTCTATTATTGTATTAAGGTTGCAGGCTTCTAATATTGGTTCTGTTGATGAAGTGCGTGAAAATTCGAGCAGCGATACAATAAGGTTTTGCATACGCTCGCCTGATGCAATAATGCGGTTGAAATAATCCTCAGTAGTTTCTGATAGCTTTTCAGTTTCTAAAATGTATTTGCTAAACGTTTGAATTTTTCGAAGAGGTTCCTGCAAATCGTGGCTCGCAACATAACTAAAAGATGCAAGCTCAGCATTCATATTTTCAAGCTCAATATTTTTTGCTTTTAGATGCTCAGCAGCTTCTATATCGGTTGTTACATCCTGCACTGTACCAATAAGAATTTGTTTCTCATCTTCAGTACTAAAGCTACCGCTTGAACGAAAGTGTTTTATTTTTCCGGTTTTACTTACTATGCGATAAGGCGTTTCCACAAGTGACCCTGTTCTCATAGTTTCCTCTCCGTTTTTTGTTACGTGGGCAATATCATCAGGATGTATAAACGACATAAACTTTTCGTAAGTGGGTACAAATTCATTTGGTTCACAATCTAACAAACGAAACAAATTTTGCGAGTATTCCAAATCCCCCTTTTCCATATCCCATTTGTAGCTTCCAAACTTTGCATTTCTTTCTGCCAGCTCAAAGGTTTTATTTTTTATGCTAAGCTCTTTCGTGCGCTCTGCAACTTTTTCTTCTAACGCCTCTGTAAAACTTTTTTGCTCAGTAATATCTAAACTAATACCAGTAAGGGTTTCAGCCTCTCCTGCTTTGTTGTAATAAAATTGTCCGGCTGATTTCATCCAACGAATTACCTCATCACCCGCTCTTTTAATGCGATACTCTACTTCATAAAATGTACGCTGTTTTTTTGCATCTTCTACTCTTTGCAGCGCTAGTTCTTTATCGTCGGCTAAAATAAGTTTATGCCAATCTTTATAAACAAGATCTGTACGCTTATCATCATAACCCCACATTCTTTTATGCAAAGCACTCCATTCTAATTGTTGTGTTTGTATGTTTAAAGACCATACGCCAACATTTGCTGAATCGGTAGCAAGTTTTAAATGCGACGCCATTTTATCTAAAGCCTCTTGCGCTATTTTTTGTTCTGTTATATCTCTGGATACTGAAATAATTTGCTGCACTCGCCCATCAGGCATGTGCACAGGCGATACCAATACATCCCACCACTTAGATGTACCTTTTGCAGTTAGGCAAGTGGCAGAAAATTGAGCTATGTTGCCTTTTAGTGCTTGGTTAAAAGAGGCTTTTGCTAATGCCTCGTGCTCTCCCCAAAGCATACTCCATTCTTTATTTTTAATGGTTGCAAAGTCATCAACTTCCATTTGGCAAAGCCCGTTGTTGTTCATATAAACAATTCTACCTTGCAGGTCTAATACTTTTAGGCAATCGGGTGTATTTTCTAAAATACTACGGCTGAGTTGTTCACTTTTTTCGAGCTTTTGTCTGGAAAGCACAAGGTCTGTTATTTCTATTCCTATGGCTGAAATGCCCTCAATACTTTTATTAGCATCATGATAGGGCTGGAAAATCATTTTAAAAAAAGCGTCATCCGGTTTACCTATTCGTTTAAGTTTAAAAGGCAGCTCGTCTACAACGAAAGGCTTACCCGAAGCAAAAATATTGGCAAAAATCTCTTTTAATTGCGCTTCTATTTCAGGCGAAGATTCAAACAGCGGTTTGTTAATTACCTGTTCGTGAGATTTTCCCCAAACTTGAAGTGCAAGATCATTAATGGCAGTAACAGTATATGATGGACCTTTAAATGTGGCAATAATCAGGGGTGCCTGTGCTATGAGTTGTTTAAAATCACCTTCTCTCATTATAAATTCATCATGTTGGGGCGTTCCCATTCTTTCGGGTTTTAAACACTAAAAGTAACTTTTTTATTATATTCCTAATAATTATCTAACCCAATAAAGATGAAGGTTAATGTACCCATTTTAAGCTGTTGGCAGATATATCGTAAACGTAGCACCAATATCAGGTACACCTTCAGCTATAATAAATCCGTTGTGGTTAATGGCAATTTTTTTAACAATGGCGAGACCAATTCCAGTTCCTTTATATTCCGTTCTGCCATGAAGCCTTTGAAAGACTTCAAAGATTTTTGTTTCGTATTCTTTTTCGAAACCAATACCATTATCGGCAATTTTTATGGCGTAATAATTTGTTTGTTTCACTGCCGATGGATGATTGATTGTTTCACCTGCAACAGTTGTTACAGTAATTTTAATATGTGGCGCAACTGCAGGCTTGCTGTATTTAATTGCGTTGCCGATGATGTTTGTAAACAACTGCAAAAGCTGTATGTGCATTCCTGTAACCGTTGGCAGGGTTTCACTTTGTATAATGGCATTTTTTTCGGTAATACTAACGTGAAGGTCGCTTTTAGATTCTTCAACAATTGTGTTTAAGTTACACGGAACAATATTTAACTCAGATTTTTCGGTGCGTGAAAAATCAATAAGCGATACAATTAGGTTGCGCATGCGCTCACTTGCATCTATAATAAAATTGAAATAGTTTTTTGTTTTGTCTGAAAATTCTTCTGCCTCAACAATGCGTTTACTAAATAACTTTATAGTGCGTAATGGCTCCTGCAAATCGTGGCTGGCAATATAAGTGAATGACTGTAATTCAGCATTTGCATTTTCCAACGCAAGGTTATTTGCATCCAGCGTTTTGTTTAAAATTTGTAATTGCTCACTCTTAATTGCTATTTCGGTTGTCCGTTCAGTTACTTTCTTTTCTAATTCTTCCGTAAAACTTTTTTGTTCGGTAACGTCCAAGCTTATACCTGTTAATGTAATAGCCTCACCAACTTCGTTGTAATAGTATTGTCCAAAAGATCTCATCCAACGGATAACATTATCGTTGGGTCTTTTAATGCGATACTCCACTTCGTAAAGTGTATGATTTACCCTAGCTTCTTCCACTCTTTGAAACGCTAGCGCTTTATCTTCGGGTAAAATTATTATATGCCAATCTTCAAAGGTAAGGTCAGTTCTATTTTCATCGTAACCCCACATTTTTTTGTGTAATGCACTCCATTCTAATTCCTGTGTTTTTATGTTTAATGACCATGTACCAACATTTGCAGAATCAGTTGCGAGTTTAAAATGCGATGCCAAATTATTGATAGCATCCTGTGCATTTTTTTGTTCTGTAATATTTGTAAAAAGAATGGCTACTTTTCTACTGCCCGCATCGCCTAAGCGGGAAGCATGTACATCAAACCAGCTATTCATGGCTTCGGTTTTCTGTGTAAAGCTTACCGGCTCTCCTGTTTTTAACACCTTATCATAAATCTCAAACCAAGAATTTTCTATGTTAGGTACCAGCTCTTTAATGGTTTTATTTACTACATCATGTAAGCCTGATTGGGTGTTAAAAATAGGGTTAGTTTCTAGGTACCGAAGGTCAAAAGGTTTATTGTTTTCATCGTAAATCATTTCTACAATACAAAAACCCTGGTTCATTGTTTCAAACAGGCCACGGTATTTTTCCTCGCTAAGTTTTAATTCTATTTCTGATTCTTTCTGTTTCGTTATATCTGTACAAGCAGTAAATACATTTGTTATTTCGCCATTGTTGTTTAGTAAGGGAACTGATTTGGTAAGTAACCAAAACGAAGAATTTTTTTTCTTATCAATAAATTTTATAGTTACTTCCGCCGGTTTACCTGTTTTAAGGCTAATAGAACTACAACTCTCATCTGCACCGAGCGGTTCGCCCTGTTCGTTTAAAATATCAAAACGCTCATCTAATTTCTTTCGAAATTGATACACATCTTTTTCTGCCAATACTTCTTCTATTGAATCGTATCCCATTTGCTGAGCTGCAGTTTCATTTAAATAGAGTATTTCTCCTTTACTATTTAAATGGTACACAGCAGATGGTACATTATGCAACGTAACTTCAAAGAGTTCTCTTGCTTCTTTTATTTGCTGCTCTGCTTTTTTGGCTTCGGTTATATCTCTTGATACAGATATAATTTGTTGTATAGGTTCGCCGGGTTTGTGTATCGGCGATACCACAACATCCCAATATTTCGGTGTACCCTTTATTGTTGGGCGCATAGCTGAGAATTGTGCAATATTACCTTTTAGAGCTTGATTTATGGATGCTCTTGCCAAGCCTTCATTTTCGCCCCACATTGTAATCCAGCTTTTATTTTTTAAGGTGTCAAAATCATCTACTTCCATCAGGCATAACCCGTTTCGGTTCATGTATTTTATGTTACCTTCTAGGTCCAACACTTTTAAACAATCTGGGCTACTTTCTAATATGGTGCGATTAAACAATTCACCTGATTCCCGTAATTTACGTGCATTTAAAGTTTCTGTAATTTCTGTTCCAATTAAAATAATACCATAAATATTATTGTTTGTATCACGCAATGGCTGGTAAACAAAATTGAAATATGCAGTATCGGGTTTACCCGGTCTTTTTAATTGAACAGGAATTTCGTTTGAAATAAAAGGCTCTCCCGTAATAAGCACACCCGTTAGTAAGTCTTTTAACCCATCCTCTAATTCTGGCGATGACTGAAACAGTGGTTTATTAATAACTTCATCGTAAGATTTTCCCCAAATATCGAGAGCTGTTTTATTTACGGTCTCTACAATAAAAGAAGGCCCATTAAATGTGGCAATAAGTACAGGTGCCTGAGAAATAAGATGTTGAAATTTTTCTTCGCCTGTTTCTAACGTGTTAGGAGATGTAGTCATTAGGGAATAGCTTTGGAAATTAAATTTAAATTAATTTTTGATGGAGATGCTAACATTCTTTTGTAGTTATATATTATTGAACGAAGATGTTGGAAACAAAGTATGAATGATGTTGCTAGTATTGTTGTAAAAAACCTAAAACACGCTGCTAGCTTGTTGTTTAAATCCTTTTTAATTCAGCCTCATATATTTATTAGAAGAACTTCTACATTAAAATAATAGATTTTACTAAGCAGTTGTTGGTGTAATTACTGCAAATACACAATTGGTGAATGGCTACTTTTAAATTAACTGAAACAACCACTTTCATTTTTTGAAAGATGAACTTTTTTATATTTTTTTCATGAAAAAATGAAGCATTATTCGCTTTGTAGCGGATATGCATTGTAACATAGCCACAAAATAAAAGAATTAAATTAGCGTTGTTAAATTATACGGTTACCAAAACTTACGAACATGTTTACAGCTAAGCTTAAAAAAGAAACACCCTTACCATCCTCATCTGTAAGCATTATTGGTGCGGGCAATATTTTTACCGGCGATTTTGAATGTAATGGGGACTTAAGGGTTGATGGTACTGTGAAGGGCAATATACACAGCAAGGCAAAAGTAATAATTGGCTTAACAGGTTTTGTTGAAGGCGATATTTATTGCAACGAAGCAGATATAACAGGAAAAGTAACTGGTAATATTTATACAAAAACGGGGCTTATTTTAAAGCAAAGTGCCACACTGCACGGCGATGTTCATACCCCTAAATTTATTATTGAACCCGCTGCCACATTTAATGGTAAAAGTTACATGGGCGAAAATAACGCTCAAGCCCAAAACGGAAATGCAGATGATTTTGAACAGCCCGAAAAATCTCGGTTAAGGGTAGCAGGAGTGTTGTAACGGGTGAAGAATTATCTGCCTATAAAATACTTGCAGCTTTGCTGATATTTGCAGGCGTTTTTCTTGCAAATAAACATACAAAGAATGTTTAAGCTTATAACTATACAAACGAAACCGAATACGCTGCTACGGCTGCATTGTTTAAAGAATATGCAGAGTGGCTAAATAT
>JANOTH010000219.1:0-2277 GCA_031416275.1 Ferruginibacter sp.
GCCTGACCCTAGCCGTACAGATAAAATTGAAGAGCCTTACATTAAAGCACAAATCATTACAAAGCCGGAGTATATTGGAAATATAATGACGTTGTGCATCAGCAAGCGTGGTATGTTAATACACCAGGGCTATTTGTCGCCAACCCGTGTGGAGCTTACTTTTGAGATGCCGTTAACAGAGATCGTTTTTGATTTTTACGATAAATTAAAATCTCAAACACGAGGTTATGCATCGTTCGATTATCATCCTATCGGTTTTAGAGAGGCAGATATTGTGCGCATGGATATTTTATTGAACGGCGAAAAAGTAGATGCGTTAAGTGCATTAATCCACAGAAGTCGCTCAGCAGAATTTGGAAGAAAACTCTGTGAAAAATTAAAAACGTTGTTGGACAAACAACAGTTTCAGGTTGCCATTCAAGCAGCCATCGGCGCAAAAGTTATAGCCCGTGAAAACATCAGCGCTATGCGAAAAGATGTAACTGCAAAATGTTATGGCGGTGACATTAGTCGTAAGCGTAAACTATTAGAAAAGCAGAAAGAAGGTAAAAAAAGAATGAGACAGATAGGGAACGTAGAAGTACCACAAGAGGCATTCTTAGCTGTGCTTAAGTTGGATGATTAAGGCCCCCTCTTTCTTCCCTGAAGGCGGAGAAAATGAAGAAGACTGAAATGAAGAACAATATTTGATAGGATTTAAATTTTTTTCTAGTTGCTTATATCTTCGCATAGTGCCTCGAGATTTCTCTCTCCTCCAGGGTGGACAGGAGGGGCTTGTTGTACGGCATACCATTGTTCATCTTTTATTATGTTATATGATTTGAAGTAGGAAATGGATTTTCGATTTAAATGCCACTTTCCTGCTTCTATTTTCCAATCACCAGTATGAAATTTTTTCCCGAATCAGCCTTACAACAACTTGAGTTCGATAAAATAAAAGAACTGCTTACATTGCATTGCCGAACGGAATACGCAAAAGCAAAAGCAGAAGAGCTGCGTATTCATACCAAAAAAGAATACATAGAGACAGAATTAAAACAGGCAAATGAGTTCAAATTGATTTTGGACTCGGGAGGTAATTTTCCAAACGATTTCACCACAAATATTTCAAGAGACTTAAAACTGCTAGGTATACCAGGAGCATCATTATCAGGTGAACAATTTATACTTATCCGCAGACTTACCAGCAGCATGGAAAATATCTTCCGTTGGTTCACAGTCGAGATAAGAGAAACATTTCCCGGCCTTACAAAAGTGATTGAAAACAATTACTACGAAAAAAATATTAAGCTTTTAATAGACGAAATTCTCGATGAGACTGGCGCTGTAAAAGACAAAGCCAGTCCGGCTTTAGCGGATATAAGGATGAAGCTTTACAAAAAGCGGGGAGAGCTCAGAAGGATGTTTGATAGGATCGTTTCAAAATTAAACAAGCAGGGTTTTTTGGCAGATATTGAAGAAAGTTTTATGAACGGCAGGCGTGTTTTGGCTGTTGTTGCAGAACAGAAAAGAGTAGTAAAAGGGGTTTTGCACAGCGAAAGCGAAAGCCGTAAAACAAGTTTTATTGAGCCGGAAGAAACAACTGAATTAAACAATGAGATCTTTTCGCTGGAATACGAAGAAACCAAAGAAATTTATCGAATACTGCGGATGCTCACCCAACAGGTAAGTATGTACGCACCATTGTTAAAAAGTTACCATGACATTGCAGGCGAGTACGATTTTATTAGAGCAAAAGGAAAACTAGCACAAGATATGAATGCATCTCACCCTCAATTGGTAGAGCGTGCACATTTGCATTTGATTAAAGCTTATCATCCTTTATTATTTCTCTTCAATAAAAAAAATGGCAAGCCTACTTTCCCAACCGATATTTTATTGAATCATGAGGCAAGTATATTGGTAATAAGTGGCCCCAATGCAGGTGGTAAAACAGTTACGATGAAGACTGTTGGGCTGCTTCAAGTTATGTTGCAAAGTGGCTTGCTGGTACCCGCAGATGCTGACAGCACCATGGGAATTTTTAAACAGGTACTCATACATATTGGCGATACACAGAGTATAGAATTTGAACTAAGTACTTATTCATCACACCTTAAAAACATGAAGCATTTTATTGAAAATGCCAATGGCAAAACATTGTTTTTTATAGATGAACTAGGTAGTGGGAGTGATCCAAATTTAGGTGGCGCATTTGCCGAGGTTATCATGGAAGAGCTTGCATTTAAACATGCTTTTGGAATTGTAACTACGCATTACTTAAACTTAAAGGTAATG
>JANOTH010000220.1:0-13729 GCA_031416275.1 Ferruginibacter sp.
ATTGATTTAAGCACATACGCTCCTTCAATCTATATTTTAAAATTGATGGATAAAGACGGTACAACAGAAGTAATAAAGGTTGTAAGGAAATAAGTCCTCTAAGGTTTAAACATAAATTTAAAATATAACGGTCGTCTCTTAAAAGAGACGACCGTTTTTATGCTCTCATTCAGCCTAAAAAATCTTTGGTAACAACTACCCCTTTAATATGTTACGGACTTTGGGTTGAGTAAAGATAATCTAATCTACGCCCGAGCATTAACGTCTATTATTCAGTATAAACGTTGTTGTAAAAAGGCATAACAAGGCAATGTTACATGTTCTTTCGGGGAATGATCAATAGGAACTTTTATAAAAAAGTAACGCACCGAAACCTAAAAGGCAGTTGCCTTATATTAAACTACTCCCTCTGAAGAAAGAAAGCGATTTTCTAATTTTTCGTATTTGTTATGGATGTATAAAACCAAAACGCCCAATAAAACGGCAACAACTGTTATTACAGTGTTTAAAATGCCCTCAATATTGAATGTGAGTTTTATTAAAATCGTTGATATTATAAAACCTGAATTTCTAATCACATGGTTAAATCTATCCGTATGTAAAAAAGAAAAAAGGAGTAATAAAACATCTATTAGAATTAACACTGTAAAAAATTCATCGAAAAATATCTTATTAATATTTTTAAATGAAATGTCGGCCTGTCCTGCTAAGTAAAAATTTTCGTACAACCAATAACTAAAATTGTAAACAGCTAACACAATAAATACAGGTACTAAAATGGTAGCAATTATTTTTTTAAGGCTTATAAAATTCTCAACTTCTAAAGATATTTTTTGCTTAGGTTTTACCTCAACTGTTTTATAAAAAATATAAATTAGAAAAAATAAAATAAGCACTGCTACTACATCTAACGTAAAAATTACATCTTCTTTTGAAGCGAACCAATCATTGGTAAACTCTAATTTGTAAAAATCTTTAAATATTCTTCTAATAATAATAAGGGTGATGATTTCATATTGCTTGCCTATATATTTTGTGGTTGATTTGGGTAAATAATAAACAAGTAGATAAGCTTCGTATAACAAAATGAAGGAGAAAGGCGTATAAATAGCAACCATTGGGTTTTTCAGTAACCCCGAAATGTCATCAAACTTTATCCATTTTAATTCAACTAGGGCAATTAAGCCAAGATGGACAATGAAGCTAATAATAGCAATGTAAATAATTACTTTTTCGCTTTTCTCTTTGGTTTTTTCCGATAGGAATTTCTCGAACAACGAATTAATAATTTTGTTAAAAGTGTTCATTTTTTAAAGTTAGTTGATAAGGCAACTCAATATAAAAAATAATCCTTAATTCGTAAAACGCTGTTTACCAGTAAAAAGCCCCACTTTTCAGCGGGGCTTAAAATTTATATTTTTAATTATCTTCTCTCTCTACCTGCACCATAAACTCTTTTTCTTTCTCTTGGTGCACTGCCTACGTCTCTTGAATTACCTTCATCGTTTGGACGCTTAAAGCCGCCATCAGCCTCGTTCATACGAACTGTGCGGTTATTATAACGCTTACCATCTAACGAAGAGATCATCTGCGCTGCACTTGCAGTATCACATTCAATCCATGTGTTCATATCACGCAAGTCAATTTTGCCAAGAGACTCTTTGTTTAAATTACTCTCATCCAACACAAATTGCAACATACTTGCTTTGTAAAAACCATCTTTAGTACCAAGGTTTAAAAACAATCTTGTATAACCGTTGTCTCTTCTATTAAACGTGCTGCGTTCCTTTCTGCTGCTATCATCTCTTACAGGACCTCTGTCGTTATTCATTGTTCTTCTGCCTGCATCTTTTGCATTTAAGTCCTCTGCATTTTCATAATACTTTAAGAAATGGTCAAACTCTAGCGCAGCTACTCTTTGCAACACTTCTTCTTTGGTTACGTCTGCAAATTTCTCCATAAGGTCTGGTAAGTATGTTTCATAATCACCATGAGAAATGTCTGTTGAAATTAGCTTATCCATAAAATGAAAAAACTGTTTTCTGCACACATCTTTACCGCTTGGTATATCCATTTTATGGAACTGTGTGTTTACCATTTTCTCCAGACTTCTAATTTTAAAAGTTTCTCTTGTATGGCAAATAGTCAAACAAATACCTGTTTTACCAGCACGGCCTGTACGACCTGCACGGTGGGTATAAACTTCCATATCATCAGGCAATTCGTAGTTGATAACATGTGTTATACCATCCACGTCAATACCACGTGCAGCCACATCTGTAGCTATTAAAAGTTGTAAAGCTTTGGTACGAAAACGGCCCATCACCCTATCTCTTTGTTGTTGTGTAAGGTCGCCATGCAAAGCCTCAATTTCGTAACCCGCTTTTGATAAACGCTCAGAAATATCCTGTGCATCTGCCTTGGTTCTAGTAAAAATAATACCGTACATATCAGGGTTAAAATCTATCAATCGCTTCAACGATTCGTAACGACTGTTTGCCGGTGCTACAAAAAACTGGTGATCAATATTTACATTACCACTGTTCTTTTTACCGACGGTAATTTCTTCAGGGTTGGTCATAAAGTTTTTTGCAATAGCACGTACCTGCGTAGGCATTGTTGCAGAAAATAACCAAATACTTTCTCTGTTGATTGTATTCTTCAATACAAAATCAATGTCTTCTCTAAAGCCCATGTTCAGCATTTCATCTGCCTCATCAAGCACTACATATTTTACTTTTTGTAGGTCAATTGCTTTTCTTTCTATCAAATCAATCAAGCGGCCCGGTGTTGCTACAACAACCTGTACGCCTCTTTTTAAATTGCGAATTTGCATTACGATAGATGCACCACCGTACACAGCTTCAACATTTAATCCTTTACTGTGTTTTCTAAAATCTGTAAGGTCGTTTGTAATTTGCAAACACAATTCACGTGTAGGGCAAACGATCAACGCCTGCGGAAATTTATCTTCTGCTTTTATAAGGTGTAATAGTGGTAAACCAAAAGCTGCGGTTTTACCGGTACCTGTTTGTGCAAGGCCTACAAAATCTTTTGTACCTGCAATCAATACAGGAATAGCCTGTGTTTGAATGGGAGTGGGTTCTGTAAACCCTAAATCTGTAACTGCCTGTACGAGATTGTCGTTTAGGCCTAATGCTTCAAATGCATTCATGGTAATTATTTGTTTAAAATGAAGACCGTGTAGTATTATTCTTGGCTGAACCCGTTTGCCGTTAGGCAATTTTGTAGAAGTCTAATTAAAGCCACTTCACAATACTCTATGGTCAAAAAAATATTTTTGATGATCACATAGTATGCTACTGGCCGTTGTGTGGGGAGAAAATTCTTTTTGTCCGGTTAGGTAACTTGTGTTGTGTTACCTGCTTTCAACAGCGTCTGAGCATGTCATGTAATTCTCAGAAATTCTAAATCGCCGCGAAAGTAAGGATAAAATATTTTATAATGGAATAAATTTTAATTATAATGTTTGAGTGCTGTTAAATTGAAGTTGTCTTTTGTCTTTCATCTTATACCTGTTTAGGGGCTTTGGTCCTTAACGCTGTTTTCAACAACTGTCGGGGCTGTCTGTAGTAGTCCTCACTTCGCTCCGCTGCATTGTGGGCTAATACTGCCCATCCCCCAGCCCTTCGGCACATTATCTTTTTTCATCTCTAGTTTTGTAATAGAAAAAGCTAATTTTATTTCTAAAATTATTTAACAAGTTTAAATTTGTGCATTGGTATAATAATTGAAACACACCGAAAAAAATGGTATGAAAAAAATAATCAGCTTTGGTATTTGTTTTATTTGCGTTACAAATTTGGCCGTAGCGCAAAGCGTTCAGGTCGGTTTAAAGGCAGGTGCTAATTTCCAAAAAATTGATGGTATTCCTTTCAAAGATAAATTTTCTTTTGGTTACCAGGGAGGAGCTTTTGCGGCTATTGGTATTACCAAAAAATATGGTATTCAACCTGAAATTTTATTTAGCACTGTAAATGCCGATACAGCAACTCAATTCAGCACTGTTTATGGTTTTAAACAAGTTGAAAAAATAAAATTTCAATACCTCGATATTCCTGTACTATTAAATGTAAAGGCAGCTCCATTTTTAACATTTCAGGCAGGGCCACAAGTATCAATACTTTTAAATAGAAATGAAAGTCTTCTCAAAAATGGTGAAAACGCTTTTAATCAAGGTGTTTTATCTGCAGTTGGAGGAGTACAATTCAATCTTACAAAATTTAAAATATATGGACGATATGTTGCGGGGCTAAGCGATCTTAGCAATAGTAAAAGCAACGATGACAAATGGAAAAACTCAAACATCCAAGTGGGTATCGGCTATAAAATATTTTAAGTTATTCTCTAATAACAATTATTTCATCATCATTTTTCCAAAGTAGAATTTTACTCGCCACGTTTTCGTTGGCATCATCTCTTCTATAATTTACCACGTAATCTGTACCTTCTATTATTTCTGAAGAAATATCTAGGAATCTCTTTGGGCTTGCTTCTCCGGAGATATTTGCAGATGTAGAGACGATAGGCTTTCCAAAAGTGTTTATCAATAATTCACAAAAGGAATCCTTTGCAATTCTGATTGCTATTGTACCATCTTCACCAATTAAATTTTTCGCTAGGTTTTTAGCATCTGGATAAACTATTGTAAGAGGTCTAATTTCATTTTTTAGTAAGCACTGTATTTTCTCGGATGGTTCTTTAGCAAAGTTTTTAATTCGTTTGTTATCGGTAAGTAAAACAATCATACTCTTATTTTCTGCTCTTTTCTTAAGCGTATAAATTTTTGAAACAGCATTTGCATTTGTTGCATCGCAGCCAATACCCCAAATGGTATCTGTTGGGTAAAGAATTATTCCTCCCGCATTTAAAAACTTTACACAGTCCTTTATATCATTTTCAAAATTCATTTAAGCTAATATTTTTTGTAATTCTCCAACAATAATATTTTCATCTAGTTGTAAAAGACATTCAGGAATACCATACAATTTGCAATTGTTATTTACACAAGGTTCACAGGCTAACTTTCCTAATCTAACAACCGTACAAAACGATTTATTATAAGGGGCTGTATTAAACTCATTACCTGCACCAAAAAGTACAATGGTGTTTGTATGTAGTGCATTGCTCACATGCGCAGGCCCGCTATCAGTGCTTATAACGGCTTTGCAAGATGCAAGTAACTCTTCCAGTTGTGGTAAAGAGGTTTGCCCTGCGAGGTTTAAAATGTTAGTTTTGTCATCAAGCATTTCGTATACTTCGTTTACTGCTTGTGATTCGGCAGCGCTCCCAATAAGAATGATTTCATTGTATATATTCTTTCTAATCGTATTAACTATGCTAATGGCTTTTTCTCTTGGTAACCTTCGTGATGATGCCTCTGAATTAATATTAATGATAACGGTATTTGCCGATTCGTTTTTATTAAAGCTTAATTTAACTGAAGGGGTATTTATTTTTGATTTTAAAAACTGCGATAACATATCAATATATTCCTCAACCCTGTGTAATTTTTTATTTTTTTTGTAGGTGTTTGTGAGCAAAAGAAACCGGACATCTTTTTTAAATCCAACACTTGTTTTTGCATTTATTGCAGCTCCCATTGTTGCAGCAGAAAGCGAGTCAGGCAAGCAGAGAAAAAGATCATATTTTTTTTCTTTTCTTATTTTTTTGCCAAACGCTCGTGCGCCTTTCAATCCCTCATATTGCTGTTTACAAAAAACGATTCGTTTATTGTGGGTTGGAAAATAGTCAAGTAAAAAATCTATTCCCTGTTTTGCAATTAAATCAATTTCGGCATTTGGATACATTGTCTTAACTGCTTCAACAAAAGCTGTTGCCATCACCATATCGCCCAGCCAATTGGGTAATCGTATCAATATGTTTTTTATATCAGCCATTAAATAATTGTAGCCCTTACATTTTTTTTCAAATATAGAGCTAATCATTAACTGTTAATAAACGGTTTAATAGGAACAATATGAATTGTTATTTCAGTAAGGATAGTATTTCATTATTTTTGCAAAAAAATAAAATCACATACATGCAAAATTTAATTGAAGCCGTTTGGAGCAACCGTGAATTATTAAAAGACGAAAAATATGTACAAGCCATAAGAGATGTCATTGAAGAGGTAGATAAAGGAAGGTTGAGAACTGCAGAACCTGCAGGTGACAACTGGCAGGTTAATGAATGGGTAAAACAAGCTATACTTTTATATTTCGGTATACAACAAATGGAAACTTTTGTATTGCCTCCTTTTGAGTTTTATGATAAAATGAAATTGAAAAGCGATTACAAAAGTTTAGGTGTACGTGCGGTGCCTCATGCAGTTGCACGTTATGGTGCATACCTTGCAAAAAATGTAGTGCTCATGCCATCTTATGTAAACATAGGGGCCTATGTAGATGAAGGAACAATGGTAGATACTTGGGCAACTGTAGGTAGTTGCGCACAGATAGGAAAGAGTGTACACTTAAGTGGTGGCGTGGGTATTGGTGGTGTGCTTGAACCTTTACAGGCTAGTCCGGTAATTATTGAAGATGGCTGTTTTATTGGCAGCAGATGTATTGTAGTAGAAGGTGTGCGTGTGCAAAAAGAAGCAGTGCTTGGTGCCAATGTGGTACTCACACAATCAACAAAAATTATAGATGTAACGGGAGCGGAGCCAATTGAGACTAAAGGATTAGTTCCTGAAAGAAGTGTGGTTATTCCTGGCAGCTATACAAAAAGTTTTCCTGCCGGCGATTACAATGTGCCTTGCGCATTAATAATTGGTAAACGTAAACCTAGTACCGATTTAAAAACAAGTTTGAATGATGCATTGAGGGATTTTAATGTGGCAGTATAGTTGGCATTAATGTTTTTTATTTTTTAAATAAAATAAAAGATATTTATTTTATAAATTGAAACCATGAAAACAGCTTTACATTATCTTCTAGTTGGATTATTTACTGTTATAACAGTTGTTTCATGTAAAAAAGTTACAGAAGATGTGTTGCCTCCTGTAATTCCCCCTCCACAGGCTCAGGTAATAGCACCGCCGCCTGCATTTGGTTTTTATGTAGTGGGATATTTTCCTTCATACAGAAATGTAGCTTCAGTGCCTGATGTAAAGTTTAAAATGTGTAATGTTATTAATTATGCATTTGCAAATATTAATAATGCGGGGAGTTTGGTAGTAGGAAACAGCGCACATCTAATTTCTGTAAGAGATAAAGCAAAAGCAAACGGTGCAAAAATATTTTTAAGCATAAGTGGTTTAGCGGCCGATTTTAAAACGATGGCTGCAGCAAGCACAGGCAGAAGTTTTTTTGTTACTCAAGCCATGAGTTTAGTTCGTTTGTATGGATTGGATGGTCTGGATATTGATTGGGAATTTCCAAGAACAGACGATGGGACTAATCTAACTTATACGGAATTGATGAAACAATTAAGTGATAGTTGCCACACAGGGCGGAAGTATTATTTGACTGCAGCTATCACCGCAGGGAAATATGCCGGAGCCGTGAGAGATGCTGTCAGTAACGAATTGTGGTTAGGGAATTATGTAGATTGGTTCAACATTATGTCTTATGATGATTTTAGTACTACGGCACCTTACAAGCATCATACGGATTTAGCATTAGCAAATACCAGTATAAATTATTGGGTGGGCACAAGAGGAATGCCTGCATCCAAAGCCGTATTGGGTATTGCTGCTTACGGTCGTTCAAGCGGAATGGTGCAAACAGGAACCACCTTAAGTTTCAGCGATATTTTATTACAAGGAGGTAACCCACAATCAGACTCAGCAGTTGTTTCTAACGGTAGTTTCTTAAATTATAGAATTTATTATAATGGACTGGCTACAGTAAAAAAGAAAGCGATGTTAGCAAAACAATCTGCAAATGGAATTATGATGTGGGAAAAATCGCAGGATGCGGTAGATAATAATTCCTTGCTAAAAGCTGTATGTGATACAATAGGAAGAAGCTATTAAGTTTTTTTATTTTTGTCTCACAAGCTTGTAAATCTTTATTGCGCTCATTATCAATATTACAAAAAGCACGAGGCCTAGCAAACTCCAAACAACACTTAGGCTTTGCCTTACTACTACCAACATTACAATACTTATTAAAAAAACAGTGGCCACTTCATTCCAAATTCTCAGTTGTTGAGAGCCGTATTTAAATGTATCACGCTTTTGTTGCTTGTATAAAATATGTAGTGTGTAATGGTACAAATAAAGCCCCACAACAAAACCAATTTTTATCCATAGCCAAGTATCTAAAATAGCCGGATTTATATAAATTAAAAGTGGTCCGAGAATAAGTGTAATGATTGCAGAAGGCCATGTAATCCCCAACCACAGTCTTTTAATCATAATGGAAAATTGATCTTTTAAAATCGATTTCTCCGGTTCTGATTTTTCATTTGCTTCTGCATTGTAAATAAAAAGCCGCACGATGTAAAACAAGCCAGCAAACCATGTTACAATAAAAATAATGTGCAGTGCTTTAAGATACAGGTACATTCAACTCTGTTTTATGCATATGATCTGCAATTAAAGAATTCATAGCTTTTATCCAAAGCGGAGCTGTGTTAAGGCATGGAATTAATTTAAAACTTTCTCCACCCGCTTCCATAAAAAATTCTCTTCCTTCTTCACCCATTTCTTCAATTGTTTCCAGGCAATCGCTTACAAATGCCGGACAAACAACTACAATTTTTTTAATACCTTCTTTGGGCAATTCTTTTAAACGTGCAGCCGTATATGGTTTCAACCATTCATCTCTGCCAAGGCGACTTTGAAAAGAAGTTGAATATTTATCTTTTTGTAATTGCAGTTCAGCCGCTACTAAAGATGATGTCATAAAAACCTGATGGCGATAACAATACTTATGCGCTTCACTATCAACATTACAACAATTTTCAATTTTTAAACAATGTTGTTTAGTAGGGTCCGTTTTTCTTACATGTCGTTCCGGTATTCCATGGTAACTGAATAACAACAAATCATAATCCTCTTCTAAATGCGGAGCGATACTTTGCGATAAGGCATGTATATATGCTTCGTTTGTATAAAATGTATCTATAATTGAAAACTTAAAAGGATAATTTCCTTTTTCATAAATTTCCTTACCATATTCTGCAGCAGTTTCATAACTACTCATGGCGTAATGTGGGTATAACGGAAACAAAATAACTTCTTCTACATTCGGATATTTTTCCTGAATATTTTTAAATGCAAACTCCGGGGAAGGTGTGCCGTAACGCATACAAACCTCTATTGGATAATCTGTGCTTTGCTGCAATGCAGTTTGTAATTGGTAAGTTAGGTGAATGAGCGGCGAGCCGTCTTTGGTCCAAATGGAACGATAAGCTTTTGCACTGCTCGGTGCCCTAAACGGAACTATAATTCCTTTCACCAAAAGTGCTCTTGGTATTTTTGGTATATCAATTACTCTTTCATCCATCAAAAATTCATTAAGGTAACGCCTCACATCTTTTACTGATGTGCTATCTGGGCTGCCGAGGTTCATAATCAAGATTACCTTTTTTGAGTTTGTATCCATTACAACTAATTTTTAAAATTACATTGCAAAAGTAGTTTGTTATGTTCTGCTTACAGAGATACGAAATCGGTAATTTTTATCTTTTTAGAAAAAATTAAACCAAGCGGCTAATAGCGTCTAAATAATTACACAATGCTGACAAAGGAATGCCATTAGAACTTTTATGAGAAGTAACTTTGTAGTTCAATTATGAATTTGTTTCCGCTTCAAAATCCTGAACATATCTTATCTAGGTTTTTCCTTTGTGGCATTAGTCACCTTAAAACAGATGCTGCAACCAGGAGCCTATTTCATATAAATGATACGGAAAAGGAAATTATTTTAAACACAGCAAAGGCTTTAGGGATAAGAAGCTTATTTATATTGAATACTTGTAATCGTACCGAAATTTATGCATACGTGGCTGATGAATCTGTTTTACGCAATTTGTTTATAGAATGTAAAAAGATTGATCCGGAACTTTTCAGTCAGAAATACTATTCCAAAACAAATAAAGAAGCGTTAAGGCATTTGTTTGAAGTAGCAGCAGGTTTAAACTCGCAAATTTTAGGGGATTACGAAATACTTGCACAATTAAAGCAAGCTGTAGCATTTAGTAAAAAGCAAAATCTTATTGGTCCTATAATGGATAGAACAATAAATTTTGCATTGCAGGCTTCAAAGAAAATTAAAACTACTACTTCTCTAAGCACCGGAACAACATCAGTTTCCTTTGCTGCTATTGAATGGCTAAAAAAGAATACAGCTACCACAGGTAAAAAAATTGCACTAGTAGGTTTGGGTAAGTTCGGAACCCTAATTGGTAAAAATTTAAAGCATTATTTTAAGAATAGCAATATTGTCGTTTGTAATAGAACAGACGAGAAAGCGATCAATTTTGCAAACGAACATAGTATTGAATTTGGGCTTTATCAAAATTTAGCGGAGTTGGTTAACCAGGCTGACATTGTTATTGTAAGTACGCAAGCTGCAGAACCGACTGTAATGCCTGATTTTATTATAGATCAAAAGCCCCGTGTATTTCTCGATTTATCTATACCATCAAATGTGCACCATTGCATAAAATATTTGCCTAATCAGCAAATGGTAAATGTGGATGATATAAGTAACATTTTAAACGACACCATAAAAAAGCGCACAAACGAAATTCCTGCTGCCCAAAAAATTATAGAAGAAATACAAACTGAATTTGTTGCCTGGTTAAGTAGCCATAGCCATTCTCCAATGGTAAAAGATGTAAAAGATAAACTGCTGGCATTATCTAAAACCACGGGCGTTTGCGAAATGGCAGATAGTCTGGAATATAATTTTATTTCGCCGCAGGATGAACACACCATCAATAAAACCATCAGCAGGCTTGCAGTAAATCTTAAAAATACAAATGAAAAAGGTTGTCAGTTTATTGATGCGTACAACCATTTTTTCAGTCAGAAAATAAGTGAGTAACACAATCATTAAAATAGGAACCCGAGATAGTCCGCTTGCGCAATGGCAATCGAAGCAGGTAAAGCAATTGCTTTTTAATAAGCATGTAAAAAGCGAACTTGTTTTAATAAAAAGCGAAGGTGATATAAACCTGATAACTCCATTATACGAAATGGGGGTTCAGGGGATTTTTACAAAAACATTGGATGCTGCCCTTCTTAATAACCAGATAGATATTGCCGTACATTCTTACAAAGATATTCCAACAAAATTGGCGGAAGGGCTAGTAATAGCGGCAGTTTTAAAGAGAGGAAATCCCTACGATTTACTCGTAATAAACAGAGAGAAAGTTTTTAGTAAAGCAGAACTTTCTTTGGTAAAAGATGAGAACTCCACCTTTGGCAAAAAAGATTCCTCTGCCATTACTACAGAAGTATTAAAAGCCGCATTTCAACCTTCAGAAAATGGAGAAAATAGCACAAGCGAACTTCCATTAATTATTGCTACCAGCAGTGCAAGACGAAAAGCACAATTGCTTAATAGGTTTCCAAATGCTACCATAGAAAACCTTCGGGGAAATGTAAATACCCGAATAAAAAAACTGAATGAATCAAACTGGCATGCAGCCATTTTTGCAGCAGCAGGAATTGAAAGATTGGGTTTTGGCCATGTAGAAGGCGTGGAATTAAAGTGGATGTTACCTGCGCCCGCACAAGGTTCTATAGCGATCGTTTGCAGAAAAGATAATGCGGAAGTATTGGAAATATGCATAGCCTTAAACCACCGTGAAACAGAAATTTGCAATGTGGTAGAGAAAGAATTTTTGAGGATCTTAATGGGAGGATGCAGTACGCCAATAGCTGCCCATGCAAAAATAAAAAATGATGAAATGGTTTTTACCGGAAATGTATTGTCGGTAGATGGAAAGCAGCATGCGACTGTTACATTAAAATCACCAGTTGATGGGTATACAAATTTGGGTGAACAGGCTGCAATGCAAATTTTACAAAACGGGGGTAAGGCTATAATAGATGAGTTGAAAAATAAAGAGATAAGCAATGAAGAATAATCTCACCATATTATCTACCAAAATATTAAAACCTTACATTAAAGATCAATTAGTAGAGAATGATTTTAATGTTGTAGAACATGATTTTATAAAGATCGAAATTGTTAGTGTACCCCAAGCAAAGCAGATAATAGCAACCCATTTATCCAATTATATTTTTACTAGTAAAAATGCAGTAAAGGCATTCATACAGTTTACAACTACCAATAAAATAGTAATTAATAAAAAAGCTAATTTTTTTGCGCTAAGTGGCGAAACGCAACTTTCGCTTGAAGATGAAGGTTATAAAGTACTAATATCCAAAGACAATGCAACTGCTCTTGCGAACGAAATAATTAATAGTACTAAAGAAAAGCAATTTGTATTTTTTTGTGGAGATAAAAGGCGAAATGAATTACCGGATGCTATGCAGCATGCTGGTTTGCAATTGACAGAAATAGTGCTGTATAAAAATTTACCACAGCCTAAGAAAATAGCTGAGCAATACCAGGCAATATTATTTTTTAGCCCTAGCGGAGTAAAAAGTTTTTTTGAAAGAAATATTTTGCCAAAATTCACCCAGTGTTTTTGTATTGGTTATACCACGGCAAATGCATTGAAAGAATATAAATTAAACAATAAAATAACGGTAATCAGTTATCCATCTCAACAGGTTATGATAGATGAAGTCCTGTATTATTTTAATATAAAAAATTGAATTTTTAAAGAGTAAAATTGTATTTACATGAATGATATAATCACTGCCACAGAAAATATTTCACCCATAAAAAATGACTTGTTTTTGCAAGCTTTGGCAGGCAAAGAAGTAGAGCGACCACCGGTATGGATGATGAGACAAGCGGGAAGGTATTTACCTGAGTACATGGTATTGAAAAGAAAATACGATTTTTTTACTCGGGTACAAACACCTGAATTGGTTTGTGAAATAACTTTGCAACCAGTGGATATTATTGGTGTAGATGCTGCCATTTTATTCAGCGATATTTTAGTGATTCCACAGGCAATGGGCTTAGAAGTGCAGATGAATGAAGGGCAGGGACCATTGTTACCGGAGCCAATTAAAACAGCAGAAGACTTAAAAAGAATAGTGGTGCCAGATGTAGCGGAGAGATTGCATTATGTGATGGATGCTATTACGCTCACTAAAAAAACATTGGATAACAGAATACCGTTAATAGGTTTTGCAGGCGCACCATTTACTATTTTATGTTACATGGTAGAAGGAAAAGGAAGTAAAACGTTTGATAAGGCAAAAGCATTTTGTTATCAGGAGCCTTTGGCGGCAAAGCAGCTATTACAAATGATAACTAATACCACTATTCAATATTTAAAAGCGCAAAGAGCAGCCGGTGCAGATGTGTTGCAGGTGTTTGATAGCTGGAGTGGTTTACTTTCGCCGGCAGATTTTGAGATGTGGGCGCAACCTTATTTATTGCAGATACAGCAGGCTTTACAGCCTCATTGCCCGGTAATACTTTATCCTAAAGGAAGCTGGTATGCATTGAAAGATTTAGCAGCAAATGGTACAACTGCCATGGGAGTTGATTGGTGCGTAAATCCACAATTTGCAAGAGAATTAGTAGGGCCAAATGTAACTTTGCAAGGAAATTTAGATCCAGCGAAATTGTTACAAACCCCGGTGGAAATAAGGAGAGAT
>JANOTH010000221.1:0-1904 GCA_031416275.1 Ferruginibacter sp.
CGATTCTTTACTCCTAGCAAAGTGTGTTGGCAAAGAATCGCAACAATTTGCAGACGACTATCCCAAAGGGATAAATAGAAAGAGTATTTAGCAGAGCGTATAACTCTATATTATGTTATTCAGGTTAGCCGTAGAAGGGCAGGGAAAAGTTAAGTTTTGTTTACAAACTTTTCCCGTTGTGTGTTGGCTGCTGTAGCGCAAGCGGGATTTAGGTTTTAATGCAAAGCTCACGGAGTGGGATTTTCTCAAAATCCATAAAAATATAATTTGGTAAAAAGACATTTGTCGCATACCTTAGCGACAAAAATTAACGTGAAGTATCGCTTAAAACTTTCAGAACGGAATCTTGAAAAGATTTTTGTTCTTTGCGACTACTGTCTAGTACTTCTAGTAGGCGGGTTACTTCTTTGGTTTTTGTATCTACTTTTACTTGGTCGTTTTGGCTAATCCCATAAATTATAAATGGCACAACGGCACTTATTATTGCTATTGCAAAAGCATATCTACTTAGCACCTTATTTAGAGACATACTTGAAATAGAAACTGTATGTAGCTTTTCTTGTAATTCTTCTTTACTAAATTCAGCTTCTAACCATATTAGATATATTTTACCTTCTGTATTGATTTTTATCTCGCCATCATTTATGCCTGCATAGACCAATGAGCCGTATTCATCTTGATGAAAGCTTCTTGGTTTAATAATTTCAATATAATCGCTTGCTCGAAGCCTTGTATAAGTTTCAATCTTGACGGAATTATTGTTTATATCTCTTGTAAGCCAAATATCTTTTTCAATCTGGCTTAATAAATAGTTTTGTCTTTTTGGGTAATTCTCTGCAAAATATTCTAAGACCTTATCAAGTAAAGTTGTTAGTTCCATTTCCCAATATACCATAATCATATAACATAATCTTCGCTCTAGGGTGGCAAGGGTGCATTAAAACCTAAAGCCATGTGGGTCTGTTTAACATAATATTAATTATAGGATAAAAAGAACTGTGGAAATTTGAGTATTAATAAGCCTTTAGTTATATCGCTTCACAAAGGGCTATCTTCGCAAAATGAACATATCAGAATCAAACCTGCAGCAATTTCTCGACAGATTAAAGATAAAAGCATTAAATGAAATGCAAACTTCAACCATAGATGCGGTGGAAAAAAATAATCAAATTGTTTTATTATCAGCCACAGGCTCTGGAAAAACACTTGCTTTTTTACTTCCGATTATAAATTCTTTGGATTCAGACATTAGAAAAGTACAGGCATTGATTTTAGTACCAAGCCGTGAGCTTGCTCTTCAAATTGAATCCGTTTTAAAGCAAATGCAAACCGGTTATAAAATTACTGCGTGTTATGGTGGCCATAAAAGAGAAATTGAAGAAAATAATCTTGTGCAACCTCCTGCAATAATTATCGGAACTGCAGGAAGAATGGCTGATCATATTAGACGGGATAATATTGACACAGAGTTTGTAAAGTTTTTAGTGTTGGATGAATTTGATAAAAGTCTTGAACTTGGTTTTATAGAAGAAATGCAATTCATTCTTGGTTCATTGCTAAACGTTGAAAAGCGTATGTTGACCTCCGCAACTAATTCTGTGGACATTCCACCATTCGTGAAAATGCGTGAGCCGGTTACGCTTAACTTTTTACCCGAAAATCCTACAGAAAATGGAAGCCTTCGGATAAATACTTTGCTGAGTGATGATAAAGATAAACTGCAAACCCTCCTACAATTGGTTTGCTACTGCAACAATACATCTACCATCATTTTCTGTAACCACAGAGATGCCGTAGAAAGAACAAGTGAATTTTTAGCGGACCAAGGTATTGTAAATGTTTTTTATCATGGCGGTATGGAGCAGCTAGATCGTGAAGTTGCCTTGACAAAATTTAGAAATACT
>JANOTH010000222.1:0-15847 GCA_031416275.1 Ferruginibacter sp.
AATACGTCAGGCGAGATAAGCAATGGAAGCAAGCCAGATATACTTGCGGCAAATATTGATAGTACCGTGAACCCCGGCGATGATTTTTTTATGTATGCAAATGGTGGCTGGATAAAACGCACGCCAATACCTGAGGCTGAAAGCGGCTGGGGTATAGGCAATATGGTGCAGGAAGATATTTACAACAAACTAAAAAAAATAAATGAAGATGCAGTTGTTGCAAAAGCCGCAAAGGGTACGATAACACAAAAAATTGGTGACTTTTGGAAAAGTGGTATGGACTCAACCGGCATTGAAGCAGCAGGTTTAATGCCACTTGCACCCGATATAAAAAATATTGATGCAATTGTTACTGTAGATGATATACTTTCTGTTGCAGCAGGATTTCAAAACAAGGGTATTAGCTGTTTGTTTAGAATTGGTATTGGCCAAGATGATAAGAACAGCGAAGTAATGGCGGTAAACTTAAACCAAGGTGGACTAGGTTTACCAAACCGTGATTACTATTTTAATACCGATGAAAGAACTTTAAAAGTAAAGGCGGCATACAAAGATTATATGCAAAAAACTTTTGCACAACTTGACAGTGTAACTGCTGTTAAAAGTGCTGAAGAAGTTTTTGCTTTGGAGACAAAGCTTGCAAAGGCGAGCAGAAAATTGGCAGACCTACGTGACCCGTATAAAAATTACAATAAAATGAACCGAGCAGGGCTTGGTAAAATTGCGCCTTCTGTAAATTGGAATGCCTACGCAAAATTATCAGGTACTGATAAAGTTGATTCTGTAATTGTTGGGCAACCTGAATTTTACAAAGCATTGAGTAACGAATTAAAAGCTACTCCCATTAATGTGTGGAAGAACTATTTAAAGCTTAGGCTTATTGTTTCATCTGCTGCATATTTAGATTCAAAAACATTTAACAACCGTTTTGAATATAACAAAACGCTATCAGGCGCAATTAAGCCAAAAGATAGGTGGAAGCGTGTTTTAGATGCTGAGGAAGATGCTATTGGCGAGGCATTAGGTCAACTTTTTGTAAAAGAATATTTTAGCGAAAATGCAAAAAACAGATACAATGGTATTGTAGAAAATATTCGTGCTGCATACAAAGAGCGTATTGCTAAACTTACCTGGATGAGCGACAGTACCAAAACAAAAGCCTATGAAAAATTAGCAACTATTACCAAAAAAGTAGGCTATCCTGATAAGTGGAAAGACTTTAGCAGCCTAGTTATTGAAGATGGGCCGTGGGTTTTAAATGTACAGCGTGCTGCAGCTTGGTGGCATAATTATGAGGTAAGCAAGCTTGGCAAACCTGTAGATAGAACAGAATGGGGAATGACGCCACAAACTTATAATGCATACTATAACCCAAGCAACAATGAGATTGTAATGCCTGCAGGTATTTTTGCTGTACCCGGTTATAGAGATGAGGATTTAGACGATGCATTGGTTTATGGTTATGCTGCAGCATCTACAATAGGGCATGAAATTACGCATGGCTTTGATGACCAAGGTAGGCAGTATGATGAAAAAGGAAATTTAAAAGATTGGTGGAATAAAAAAGATGGTGAGGAGTTTTCTAAAAGAGCAAAATTTATTATTAACCAGTTTAATGAGTTTAGTCCTGTAGATACTTTGCATGTTAACGGAACCGCTACACAGGGTGAAAATATTGCTGACTTAGGCGGCGTTTTGTTGGGTTTAGATGCATTTAAAAAAACGGATGCGTACAAAAAGAACGAGAAAATTGCAGGGCTCACACAAATGCAACGGTACTTTTTAGGCTATGCGTTAGGGTGGTTATACACACAGCGTAAAGAAAGGCTTGCAAACCTTGTTATGACGGATGTGCACTCACCCGCAAAGGAAAGGGTGAACGGACCATTTGTAAATATTCCTGAATTTTATGAAGCTTTTGGTATTAAGCCGACCGATAAAATGTACAGACCCGATAGCTTGAGAGTAAATATTTGGTAAACTAAAAAATCAAACCTGAAAAAAAAGCACACCTCTAAAAAAGTGTGCTTTTTTGTTTGTAATTTTTAGCGTTTTCTTTATTAGACCGTTAAAAATCTTATAACCCTTCATCAGCAATTTTATGCCACTTTCATTAAACAGAACCAGTTTTTAAAAAAGCATAAATTTCTTGCCAATTATGTGTGGCGAGTGCAACCCAATTTCCTCTAAGTTCTTCTATCGAATCTGTTAATTCGCTTTGCCCCCTAAGGTTTTCAGGATTTATAAAAACTGCTTTGCAGCCCAAATTTTTAGCAAACTGAACATCGGTTAACCTATCACCAATTACGAATGAGCTTTTCAAATCAACATTTTCATCGCTTAAATACTTTGTCATACGCCCTATACGTGGTTTGCGCAGTGGAGAGTTTTCTTCAGGTAAAGATTCATCTACTATAATATCAGAAAAAATGATATCCTCATTTTTTAGAACCTCCAACATAAAATTTTGTGTAGGATAAAATAATTCCGTTGGATACATAGGAGAGTTTAATCCGTTTTGATTGGTTACCATTACAAGTTTGAATGGCAACTCCCTAGCAATTTTACCAAGCCAGGTTATTACGTGGGGATAAAAATGCAGTTTCTCAAAACTATCAATTTGCCCGCCCGGAGGTGGACTTTGTAGAAGTGTGCCATCTCTATCAATAAATAAATATTTCTGCATCTTAAATTTTAAATGTGGCGCAAAATAAAGAAAATAAATTTAGATGTGCTTTCATATCAACCTCATTTTGAAGCCTTATTACCACTCCCCCATTTCTATGCCCAAACCATAGCCATTTGTATAAATTATTTTGCCATTATTAAACGCTACACCTTTTGCAATATCTTCTGCAAGCAACAACGGGCCATCCATATCTACATAATCAATAAGCGGAGCAAGTTGCGCAATAGCGGCAGTACCAACCGATGATTCATTCATGCAGCCGATCATAACCTGTAACCCAACCTGACGGGCTTTCTCAATCATTCTTTTTGCAGGTGTTATGCCACTGCATTTAGTTAGTTTAATATTTATGCCGTGAAAATGATTGAGGCATTTTTCTACATCGTGTTCGCTTACGCAAGATTCATCTGCAAACATTGGCAGCACTGCATTTTCGTATAATATTTTCATCCCGTCCCAATCATCTTTTGCAAGTGGCTGTTCAACCATTTCAACACCGAATTGTTTTAACACCGGAATTTTTTTTACTGCTTCATCTAAACTCCAAGCCGCATTTGCATCTACTCTAAAAACAGCATTTGTATGTTTCCTAAGTTCCGCTACCATTTCTATATCTCCATCAAAACCAACTTTAATTTTATATATCGGCCATGGCTTTTCTGTCATCTTTTTTACCATCATTTCTACATTATCAATACCAATCGTATAGTCAGTGTTAGGCGATGTTGCCGTATTTAATTTCCATAATTGGTGCAATTGCTGACGCTTCATTTTACCATAAATATCCCATGCTGCCATGTCAAGTGCACATACCAAAAATGGATTTTTAGGGAATAAATGATGCAGATAATGCCAATAACGCTCAGGATCACTCAAAGAAAATTTCTCTATAAATGCTTTTTTTTCTTCAATATCAGCAATCATTTTTTCAACTGTAATATCATAATAATTTATTGCAGGCGCTTCGCCATAACCTGTCTGCCCAAAATAATCTAACCTTACTATTAGTGATGGCTGATCCGTTTTTGTACCTTTAGAAATGGTAAACGGGTATGTAAAAGGCAGGTTTATTTTTTTGTAAAAAACTTTAATCATTCACTAAATTTTTATAAAAGATAACTTCAAAATTACCTTCCACTTTCTTTGATCATTTGTTTTATCTGGTCATTTAATTCATCGGCCTGCATTAATTCCTCTATAGTTATATGCATTCTATAATTCCACACTTGGTTAGGGTTTGCAGGATCATTAATTCTTTCTTCAGCAGGAATAGCCCTCCGAATATTTCCATCAATACCAAGTAAATCCTGCAGCAAAAACACACTCCACATTGCAGGAGATTGCAGGTGTATCTCAACAATCTTCTTACAAACCCAAGGCTCACAAAAATAAGGTGCGCTACCTTGCTCATTTAAAACGGTATTAAAAAAAAGTTGAGCTGTATTTTTATTTTGCTCCCACCATAATCTTATTGGAGCCATATCATGGGTTGAAGGCATTACAATACAAGGATATTTTGCCTTTCGTGTATCTGAAAAAGATTCATTGCCTGATTTAGGCATTTGTTGTATTTGCAGCGAAAGGATATCAAAATTTGTTAAAACTTTTTCAGTAAATGGTGGCACCATACCTAAATCTTCAGCACACAATAACATTTTTGATGACTTTGATATCATGGAAAGTGTTGCAGTACCTTCTCTTTCCCAAAGTTCGTTTTGGTTTTCAAAAAAATATTGATTGTATAAATGGTCTAAGATGTGTTTTTGTTCGCTATTTAATTGCTCAAAAGAAAATGTCTGCTGCATATTAATTCTAAAATGATACACATCGCCAACAGTTGGGTCATTCAATAAAATAATATTAGATACAACATTGAAAAGTTGCTGCTCGCAATGAAGAAATTTGGAATTAATTTTTAAAAAATTAGCAATTTTTTTCTGGTTGTTGAACTGTTCTTTTAAAGACAGCCCGTCAAAAAAAATAGCTTTAATTTGCTCCGTGTCAGCTCCAAAGGTTCGTTTTAAATAATCTTCTGTAATAAAAGGCTTGCAAAACCTTTCGGCATTAAAGTTTAAACCAGCCTGCGTAAAATCAGGCTCCACTAACCCTAACGCAGGAACAAATAATCCCATCGAACCATCTACTTGGTTTTGTGGAATACTCCAAATTCTAAACAAGCCAAGAACATGATCAATTCTTAAAGCATCAAAATAATTCTGTAAACTTTTCATGCGCCTTTTAAACCAAACAAAACCATCTTCTCGCATTTTTAAAATGTTATAAGTTGGAAATTGCCAATTTTGTCCTGTTGTAGAAAATGCATCAGGTGGTGCACCCGCCTGTATATTCATATTAAAAAGCTCGGGTGTTTCCCATGCATCTACGCTGTGCCGGGCAACACCAATTGGCAAATCAGCTTTTAAAATAACTTCATTTTTATGTGCATATACAATAGCTTGCTTCAATTGCAAATGCAAATGGTATTGAACAAAATACCAAAATTTAAAGTTACTATGCTGTTCATTTTCAGGATCTACAAATTGCACCAAGCTATCTAAGTTATAAATTTCAAACCCTTTCCAGTCAATTGTTTCAACAGATTTAAATTTATCTCGCAATACACAGAAGCCGGCATATGGAATAAGCCAATCGGCTGATTCGTAGTAGAATTTCTTCCACTCCTTTTCTTTTAAAAAACCATCATTATTAAATTGAAATATTCTCCTTAATATAGTGAGTTTTAAATGCACGACTGCTGTAAAATCACAAGTAGGAAGACTATTTAGTTTTTTTATTTCATTTTCTTCATTTTCGGAAATGCTCACATTCGAACCCTCGAGGATATGCTCTACATTTAAATAGAGTGGGTTTAATGCAAAAGATGAAATAGCTGAATAAGGATAAGAATCTTTTTCTGTATAAGTTGCTATGCTGTCATTTATTGGTAATAATTGAATCATTTTTACTCCAACCAAAGACGCATAATCTACGAAATTTATTAACGAATTAAAATCTCCACTACCCCATGTTTTGCTCGTACGTAAACTAAACACAGGAATATTAATTCCGGTACCTTTCCATAAATAATCTTTACAATCCGGCTCACTATTAATGATTACTAGCCCGTCTTCCGTAGCTGGGTTTCTGATTAACAAGTTTGGTCCATGTTCATATTCAACGATGCACTTTTTTTCAACATCAAAAAAGGCAATTTTGTATTCTATTGGAAATATTTCTTTTGAAAAATCGAATTTTAGGATGCTTTCATTATTTTTTGTTTTAGTAAACAACACAGGGTTCTCATTATTAAAAAGATTAAGTTTTTTTGCACTACCGGTTATACATGGAAAAATATTTTCCTGTAACAATGGGTAAAAAACTTTAAAAATATGAGTTGTGTTTTTGTTTTTACATAGAGAGGTTTGCTTAGTATTATTTATTTTAAAAATCTCTTTAAACGGCTTTGTTTTTCTTACATCAAGATTTAAAGCTGATGATTTTTTCCTGTGGAATATCTCAATTGAACTCGATTTTATTTTTTTTCGGTTTAGGTTCACCTCATATAAAACAATACTTTCTTCTAGCGAGGCTTCTTTAGCAGTTAAAATTTGATAGCTGATTTTTTTGGGTATGTCGCTCTCTCCTAATTTTATTTTTCCACTCCATGTATGCTCATCTATGTATTCAAGTTTAAAAGAAACTAAAAATGCCGTCTTCTTATTAAAAAGCCTCACAAAAACAGCTTCTCCTACCTTCGAGGAAAAGGCGATTGTAAAATGAATATGCATCAAATTTTTTGTACAATGTATTGAATAAATACAAGAAGATGTGCATCAAATTTTTTGAACAAAAAGCAACTTTATATGTATTCTCGTTTTATATTTGCAAAAACTTTTACAAATGGAAACAGCAAAAAAATCAAGAGGCATATATTGGATACTTTTCTTAATTTCTATTGGCGCATTTTTTGGTGTTTATGCTGTTGGTGGTGGTTATTGTTCCTTAATTCTTCCATTTAATGTCACATTTTTTGCAATGGCATTAGATCTTTTATAAATAATTTTTAGAATAAATTTAATAGGCTATCTCGTGTAAACGATATGGCCTATTTTTATTTTCATTATTAGGCAAAAGTTATTCAAAAAAATAAAAATGCTAAATGGTGTAATTGACACTTGCTTGTTTTGTAACAATTATCCAAGTAATAAAAAACGCCCTACTTTACGTACGGCGTTTTTCTAAATTTTAATTTAATTTATTTTACTTCTTCAAATTCTGCATCAGTTACATTTTCAGTGTCTGCACTACCTTGGGTTTGTTCAGCATTTTGTGTTTGCTCAGCACCCGGTTGTGCTCCTGCTTGCGTATCCTTGTACATATCCTCACTTGCAGTTGCCCATGCAGCGTTCATCTCTGTAGTAGCAACATCAATTTGAGCTAGATCTTGCGACTTGTGTGCTGCTTTCAATTTCTCTAAAGCTGCTTCTATCGGTGCTTTTTTCTCTGCAGGAATCTTCTCTCCGTATTCTTTCAACTGCTTTTCAGTCTGAAAAATTAAACTGTCAGCTTGGTTTATTTTATCAACTTTTTCTCTTTCTAATTTGTCTCCTGCTTCGTTAGCCTTAGCTTCGTTCTTCATTTTTTCGATCTCCTCTTTGCTCAAACCACTTCCTGCTTCAATCTTAATCTTTTGCTCTTTGCCTGTGCCTTTGTCTTTCGCACTCACATGCAAAATACCATTAGCATCAATATCAAAAGTTACTTCAATCTGTGGTACTCCACGTGGTGCTGGTGGAATGTCAGCCAGGTTAAACTTACCTAAGCTTTTGTTCTGTGCACTCATTGGTCTTTCACCTTGTAACACATGTATTTCAACACCTGGTTGGTTATCAGCGGCAGTACTAAATGTTTCAGATTTTTTGGTTGGGATGGTTGTATTGCTTTCAATTAATCTTGTCATAACACCACCCATTGTTTCAATACCAAGACTCAAAGGTGTAACATCTAACAATAATACATCTTTAATATCTCCACTTAATACCGCTCCCTGTATTGCTGCACCAATAGCAACAACTTCATCAGGATTCACACTTCTGTTTGCTTTCTTTCCGAAATATTTTTCTACAATTTCTTGTACTTTAGGAATACGTGAGCTACCACCTACTAAAATAACTTCGTCGATTTGCGATACAGACATTCCTGCATCTTTCAAAGCAGCTTCACATGGCTTCAAACAACGGTCAAATAATTTATCTGCTAATGATTCAAACTTTGCACGGGTAAGTTTTTTCACCAAGTGTTTAGGCACGCCATCAACCGCAGTTACATAAGGTAAATTGATCTCAGTTTCTGTACTACTTGATAATTCAACCTTAGCTTTTTCAGCTGTTTCTTTCAAGCGTTGCAATGCCATTGGATCCTTACGTAAGTCAATAGCTTCATCAGCTTTAAACTCATCAGCTAACCAATCCATGATCACCTTATCAAAATCATCACCACCTAAGTGCGTATCACCATTTGTAGATTTTACTTCAAAAACTCCATCACCTAATTCTAGTACAGAAATATCAAAAGTACCACCACCAAGATCGAAAACCGCAATCTTCTGATCTTGACCTTTCTTATCTAATCCATAAGCAAGTGCTGCGGCCGTTGGTTCGTTTACAATTCTTCTAACAGTAAGGCCTGCAATTTCGCCTGCTTCTTTTGTTGCTTGCCTTTGTGCGTCGTTAAAGTATGCAGGCACTGTAATAACGGCTTCAGTAACTTCAGTACCAAGATAATCCTCAGCAGTTTTTTTCATTTTCTGCAACACCATAGCACTAATTTCCTGCGGTGTGTACATTCTGCCATCTATATCAATCCTAACAGTATTATTGTCACCTTTTACAACTTTGTAGCTCCAATGCGAGCTTTCTTCTGCAACCTCATCAAATCTTCTACCCATAAAGCGTTTTACACTACTAATGGTATTTTGAGGATTTGTTATAGCCTGACGTTTTGCAGGATCACCAACTTTACGTTCGCCATTTTTTAAAAATCCAATAACTGAAGGCGTTGTGCGGCGCCCTTCATCATTTGCAATAACTACCGGCTCGTTGCCTTCCATTACAGATACACAACTGTTAGTTGTGCCCAGATCAATTCCTATTATTTTTGCCATAATAAATGTTTATTTATTTTCCTTCATCGTTCAATCATTGTGCCAATGGAAAATGTGTGCAAAAATGGCAGAGTGTAGAATTTATAGTGAATGCTAGAATCTAAGAATATATTATTACAACACACATTGAGTAAAAACTCTTTCAGTAAATCTTTCCTTATTTATTATCTAAATAAAGCAACCCGATAATAACATTTAGTAAGGAAAAAGTAATAAATGTGTTTTCAGAAGGATACAAGCGACAGAAAATATTTAAAATATATTTTAAATGTATTTTAGTGAAATTTAAAAGATTTCTAAAATTTGTTAGTCATAAAAACCACGAAATAATGCATAAAAATGAGCTTCTTGAAAAAAATATTTTAAAGACTTGGAAATATAGCATCGTTTGCATTGGTAACGAAGATCAATCATGTGTTTACTACTACATTGAAACTTATTTTTGAGGTAATGAAATAACTTACAAGATCTAAAAAGGCATAAAAATGGGAAACAATGAGTCAGGTAAATATTCTAATTTCTGGTTATATTGGGTGTTAAATAAATAAGGAAAAAAATTTACGTTAGTAATACAATTTTTAGTTTCGCCATAAATTTTATTCGGGAAATAAACAGCACAATTATTGTAAAAGCTTTGCTCAAAATTTCCACTAATATTCCAAATGTTACAACCGTGATCACTCATAAAAATTATAATGGAATCAGGGTTTTTCTTTTTTATTGCTAAAATAATTCTTGATATTACCTGGTTTGTATATTTTAAGTATGATAAAAAAAGTTTTGTGTCAGGATTCATTTCTGATGAAAGTAAAATTTTCTTGCTAATATCATTTCCCAGACTGTCATAAAAATAAGGTGCATGAGGCATTAAAAAATGAGCATATAAAAAACTTGGTTTTACCCTTTTTCGTTCTAAAAAAGAATAAATATCTTTCTCCAGATTTATATTATCGAACTTATTTCCGTAAACCAAATAATCATAATAATTTGGAAATAATGCCATCATATCTGGAGGCATACTAGGAGCTAAATCTCTTATAACTCTATTGATAAATACTTTATCATTTAAACTCCGTGAATGGTTATTTAAAAAATTATTTTGAGTGTAAGAACTTCTATTATTCTCTAAATCAAAAATGGAATAATTATAAATATCATAGCCCATATTTTTAAATAACGTGAACACCGAGGCATTTTTTATTTCTGACTGTCTTTCATTTTCCTCTTTTGGGGTAGGTATATTCCATGTATATTTCTTATCTATGTACCTCATGTTGAGCATTGATGCCATACTAAAAAAAGTAGCGTTATAATTCGATCTAGTGTTTAAGGGTTTAAAAGAATTTTCTAGCAAAAAATTATTAAACTTTTCATTATTAAAATTAAAACTATCGGTTAAGCTCTTCTGACCGGGATAACTATCAAACAATAGAAAATAAACGTCAGGTTTTTGGGTTACATCAAGATATTGAAAATTAAATTCTTGCTTATTTTTTTCAGTAGGTTGAAATGTCAATAAAAGAACAGAGACTAGATCAACGAAACAATAAATGATCAATAAAACATTTAAATACAAAGTGATTTTAGGAAGTATATTTATTTTTTTTCTTAAAAACAAAATAAGAAGGGCTAATAATGATAACATTATTGGAACAAAATAACGGTAAGACTTTATAACAGAGAAGATAGAAATTGATTTTATAAAATCGTGAAAAGCCCCAAAGAAAAAAAAGCATGTAGCAGAAAAAAAAACTACCAAAGCGGCAAATAATAATTTTCGAGTAATTAAGAATACAAGTCCAAACAAAAAGACAATTCCCATCAACATCCATAGCCCTGATGTCGCAACTTCTTTCACCGTTATTAATCCAAAGTTTTCAACACTACCATGTAAGCAAAAAAAGAAGACAAGCAAAAACAGAAAGTATGGGTATTTTTTTAGACGATGCATTTATCTTCTTTTCATTAAAAATAATATCCTATCAGTATCACCTACTTTAGCTTGTTCCAAAAAATCAAAAAAACGGTTAAATGAACTTTTAAAATGTTCAATGTTGTAATCTGAAAATATATCTTCTCTGTGCAATAACAACTGCTTTACCTTTTCATCAGATTTAGGTATGAATTCGATGATAAGATTATCTGCCATCCCTGAAAACCAATAGGCTATTTTTTGTAATGGTACGTTATTGCTAATGGCAAGATGATGAACCAAGGCCAAAGCTAGTACAAGGTCACCATTTAGTCTTTCGGTTAACGACATTCTCTCCTCATTTGCCCATCCGATTGAAGGCGAAGGTGTATTCAATGTTGCAACTAAAGGAATAATATTTAAGATTTTCTCTTTTCTCAACCTTCTGTACAATTCGTTTATACAATTCGAATCAAAATCAACCGAAATAATGTTGGTTGCATTTCCTTTTAAAAGCAAACTAAAATAGCCATCATTTGCGCCTAAGTCAATTACAGTTTTAAAAGGTATTAATTGAGAAAATTCCTCAACTATATTTTTCTTAGCTAACAAATATTCATTCCCTAAAATTGTATCTGTGTAATAATCATCCCAAATAGATTTATCTATTTTTATATTGAGACTCATTACAAACTCCAATAATCCTTTCACTAAAACTTGTAATTTTTTAAAAGAAAAATTGTTAGCAGAAATTATATCATTTTTTACTTTGGAAGCAACCCGAGTTTGCATCCATACATGCATGTAAACATGCAGATTGAACTTTGACTTTAGTGGCAACAGACTTTTTGTAATTTCCAGGGGTATTCCTTCAGGGTAAGCAATAAAAAATTTAGCCATGTCTCTATGTCCGTAATGCATGAGTAACAATGGGCTCAAGAAGCATTCACAGAATTGTCTGTAAGCAATCCATGGCTTTCCTCCCTCATAAATTTCAAACGATAATGTGTCTATAAAAACTGGACGGCCCTTATAAAATTGAATATTAAATGGGGTTGCATCTTTTAAAATCATTCCTTTCGATAGTGCTACCTCCAAAACTCTTAAAGTGGTAATTGCAGCATCTTTCCACATATCAAAACTCCATTCGTATGGGTAAGAAATAAACGGAATCTGTTCGGGCAAAATAATTTTTATATCGCCTAAAGTTTCTGCATTAAAAATATTCCCATCTACTTCTTCATTTTTTATAAGTCTACCTGCCGCAGTTAATTCTTTGTACAAACCCGATTGCATGAGTTTGTTGTAGTGTGGAAAATAAATTTTATTTATTAATCGATAGAACTTTCGCTCGTGCTCAAAAACAAAGCCTGCATTATCTCTGTAAGAAGTTGGTAGCGGAATAATCTGCTGCATAAGCATTAAAGTTCATTCTCAATTTTATCATCCTCTATATTTTTCTTTTTTAAAAAAAAACTTTTAACTTTTATCCATAAGTTTTTAAAGAAAAAAAGCGATCCCAATATAGCTGCAATAATCATTTGTATTAAATAACTACCGCTACTTGGGTCAATATAAAGAAATTGAAAAGTCATGCTTCAAAAGTAAAGAAGTTACTGAAGAGTGGTTAATTAATTTTTAAACGTGAAATGTTTTTGGGTAAGATAACTAAGCGTAACGATAATTAATGTAGTAATAACCTGAGCAGTAAAAGCCTCTAAATGCCAAGTTTCGATAAATAATTTAAGCAGGAAATAATTTACCACTAGGTTTAAAAAGAAAGATAGAAAGTATCTGAAAAGCTGTATTCTTCCACGCATGAGGGATGAGGTGAAAACCACATATTTATTAAGTAAAAAGCCTACAATAAAACTGGCTGTAAATGAAACTGCAAGCGCTGCGTTATGAGGTTTTAACACTAGTAACCCAAAGTCTGCGTTTTCCTTTGTAAAAATATAATGGAATGCAATGTAGTAAATTGTTAGGCCCATTAAAGTATTACCGCCGCCGCAGGCAGCATAGCGAAAGGTTTGCAGCGGCATCAGCTTCTTAAATGGCGGATAAAAAAAATCTATAATATTTGTAAAAAAAGTCAATTGAAGTTGAAGATGCTTTTTTGTTTAAAATTAAACTTCTACGAAGGACGTTCAAGTAAAAAACGATTCCCAAGTGTAAGCGATCAATTTTTTAGTTTTGAATTCAAACTTCCCATTAGCCGGAATGGCCTACTTGCTTTCCGCTCAGCACTAGCCTCTTGCCCTAACTATACAATTCCTCCTTCACTTCCTTTACCCTTTCATCTGCCAAATATTCATCGTAGGTCATTAATTTATCGATCATGCCCTTGGGCGTTATTTCGATGATTCTGTTTGCTACTGTTTGCATAAACTGGTGATCGTGTGTTGACAGCTGTACAACACCCGGAAAATTTACCATACTGTCGTTAAAAGCAATGATACTTTCAAGGTCTAAGTGGTTTGTTGGCTCATCAAGCATTAGTACGTTGGGATTTTGCAACATCATTTTACTTAACATGCAACGAACTTTTTCTCCTCCACTAAGCACTTTCGTTTTCTTCATAATTTCTTCCCCGGTAAATAACATTTTTCCTAAGAAGCCACGCAAAAAATCTTCATCAACATCTTTGGTTTGTGGTGGCACATATTGGCGAAGCCAATCCAGTAAATTAAGATCACTACCTTCAAAAAACTCAGTATTATCATTTGGTAAATACGCCGTGGTGATGGTTGTTCCCCAAATATATTTGCCGCTGTCGGCGGGAATCTTGCCATTTATTACATCGAAGAAAGTTGTAAGCGCCATTGGATCACGACTAAGAAAGGCAACCTTGTCTGTTTTCTGAATATCGAAATTTAGATTCTTAAAAAGGTACTTATCATCTACTTTTTTAGATAGATTTTCAACTTTTAATATATCATTTCCGGCTTCTCTCTCAGGCTTAAATATTATACCTGGGTACTTACGGCTACTTGGTGTAATATCTTCAAAAACCAATTTATCTAAAGCCTTCTTTCTACTTGTAGCTTGTTTACTTTTACTTGCGTTGGCAGAAAAGCGAGCAATAAACTCCAATAAATCTTTCTTTTTTTCTTCTGCTTTCTTATTTTTATCAGATGCCTGTCTTGCAGCTAATTGAGAACTTTCGTACCAAAAAGTGTAGTTGCCGGTGTAAATCTTTATTTTGCCTTTATCAACATCAGCTACGTGAGTACAAACCGCATCTAAAAAGTGACGATCATGGCTTACTACCAAAACGATGTTTTGATAATCTGCCAAAAAATTCTCTAGCCATGCTATCGTTTCAACATCTAAGTTGTTTGTAGGTTCATCTAGTAATAAAATATCGGGGTTACCAAACAATGCCTGCGCAAGCAATACACGAACCTTAAGGTTTGCACTTATATCTTTCATTAAAATCTGGTGCAATTCATCTTTTACACCAAGTTCACTTAACAAAGTTGCTGCGTCACTTTCTGCTGTATAGCCTCCCATTTCACCAAATTGTTCTTCTAACTCTCCTGCTTTTATTCCATCTGCTTCGCTAAAATCCTCCTTGGCATATAATGCATCTTTCTCGTGCTGAATTTTCCACATTTTTTCGTGCCCCATCAACACAGTATTCAATACAGTGATCTCATCAAATGCAAATTGGTTTTGAGCCAGCACCGCCATGCGTTCTCCCGGCGAAATACTAACTGTTCCTTTATTAGGCTCCAGTTCGCCACTTATAATTTTAAGGAATGTAGATTTACCTGCACCGTTGGCACCTATAACGCCATAGCAGTTTCCTTTTGTAAAACTGGTATTTACTTCATCGAACAAAACCCTTTTGCCGTACGCAAGAGTTACATTATTTACACTAATCATAATTATCTAAAATGGGCGCAAAAGTAACCAATAAAATATAATTTCGGTACAATCATATAATCAAATGATTAAAAGATAGAATAGATAGGCGTGACCAAAATTGTTTTTGGTGTGTTTATATTGTTATGAAAATAGTACCATTAGGGTTTTTATGTTCTTTTCATTATTTTTGACCATATGAGCATTGTAACAAAGCTGCAGGTGGCTGTAGTAAATAGTTTAACCAACCTATATAACCAATCCTTTACAGAAAAAGATTTTCAAATAAATCAAACAAAACCTGAATTTGAAGGCGACTATACTGTTGTATTATTTTCTCTCTTAAAAATTACCGGAAAAACGCCTGAAGCGTTAGGCCAACAAATTGGTAATGAATTACTTAAAAACGAACCATCACTTTTCATAAATTTCAACGTAATAAAAGGGTTTTTAAATATTGTAGTTGCTGATGGTTTTTGGTTAGCCTTAGTAAAAGAACAACATGCAGACATTTGCTTTGGCAAACACGCCATCAATGGCAAAAAGGTGATGGTGGAATATTCATCTCCCAATACAAACAAACCCATTCACCTTGGGCATTTAAGAAATAATTTTTTAGGGTGGTCTGTTGCCGAAATATTGAAAGCATGTGGCTACAAAGTATTTAAGAGTTGCATTGTAAACGACAGGGGTATTCATATTTGTAAAAGTATGATTGCGTGGCAAATATTTGCAAATGGGGCTACCCCGCAATCTACCAATACGAAAGGGGATCATTTTGTTGGTGAATACTATGTGAAGTTTAACGACGAATATAAAATACAAGTTGCTACATTAGTAGCTACCGGTATTTCACAAAAAGATGCTGAAAAAAAGGCTCCTATAATGCTATCAACCCAACAAATGCTGCAGGATTGGGAGGCCGGTAAGCCTGAGGTTTTAGAACTATGGCGCACCATGAACGGATGGGTTTACGAGGGTTTTGATGTTACGTATAAAAAGATTGGAAGCGACTTTGATAAAACTTATTATGAAAGCAATACCTATTTATTAGGTAAAAAAATTGTTGAATTAGGTCTTGAAAAAAATGTATTTTATAAAAAAGAAGACGGCAGTGTGTGGATAGACCTTACTGCTGAAGGCCTTGATGAAAAACTTGTGCTGCGTAAAGATGGCACGAGTGTTTACATAACCCAAGATATTGGGCTTGCGCAGC
>JANOTH010000223.1:0-7241 GCA_031416275.1 Ferruginibacter sp.
CTCCGGTAGCAGGCGTTGTAACAGGTGTTGGTATTTCATTTAGACCACTCAAATTTACTGAGTAAGCCTGCACGATATTTGAGCCAATTTGCCCACGGGCTAATCCAGCAGGCAGTTGTGTAGAATGAATGTTTACATAAAAAGCAACTGTGTTATTTTTGAGACTGTCAATTAAAGACTGTCTCACAGCTGTTGCCTTACCTTCTACATTTGCACCTGTAGCAGTAATTGTAAATGGTACAACCACAGGACCATTGTTTACAGCATCACCTGTATGAATGTGCGCCGCAGTAATTGCATCTCCTGCTGTGAAATTGCTGAAGCTGTTGCTTAATGTAATACTGTTATCAGAAAAGATTTTTACTACTGCAGTCGAGTTCTCAGTACGTGTGGTAGCGGCGATTTCATTTGACGCACTCATTCTTACACTGTATTCTTTTACAACAGTTGGTCCAGGATCAGGGGTTGTTGTCTCATCTTTTTTGCATGCAGCTAATAATAGGACAGCAAAGCTAGATAAGGCAATTAATTTAAAAGAATCTTTCATAATGTTTGTTTTTTGATTGTGAAGATAGCTAACAATCGTTAGTAAATGGTTTTGGTTTGTAAATTTTTTATGACTCGTTTATAAGTGTTATAAACGAATGACGTAGTTTAATGGTTGCCTTGACCACACAATAATTTTGGAATAAAATTATTGGGAGCTACACACCTTGCCCAATATTCCATAATAACCACAATTGTTTTCTCCAGTTCTTCAAGGCTATTCTGTTTTATAAAAAAACCTTGTACAGACATGCTGTAGGCTTCAATAACTGCAGGCTGGTTTGCAGCTGTAGAAAAGAATAAATACGGAATGCATTTGAGCTGCAGATCTGCATCTGTTTTTAATTTTTTGCGTAATTCAAAGCCATTTAGCTTAGGCATATTTATGTCAGATAAAATAAGGAATGGCAATACATCGGTAGCGTTTAAAAATGAAAGAGCAGCCTCTCCGTCGTCAAAAAAAATCAGTTCGTTTTCGTAATTTAATTTTTTGAAAACTGTTTCTAAAAAATACTGGTCATCCAGATCATCCTCAATTATCACAATTGGTCCTTTCTTATTCATAATTCAAATATTTAGGTCAAAAAATATTTGACGATTATTCAAAATGCGTTCCAATTTTTTATTTGATTGAAAGTAGTTATTTCAAACCTGCAATAATTTTATTTGCAAGTAATTAATTTTGAGAGAGATGGAAATTAATTTTTTGTGCTATACAATTCAGAATTTTTGTTGTAAAGCAAAGAGTATAACGTTAATTATTGAGGTAAATGAACTGATAAAAAGCTTTTAGAGAACTTAAATTTTATAATATCCTTGTCATTTTTTATTTTTTTCAAATTCCTCGTACATGTTTTTTATTGCTTCACCTGCTGCCAACGATTTCATCATGATAAAAGGAAATTCTGAAGCCATTTTTTTGCCTGCGGCGGTTTGGTAAAAGCGTACAAGTTGCTTTAATTCTTTGTACGTAAAATATTGTCGATAGATAGCTATAACCGCATTGTCAAGCCACTTTCTACCATTACCTTCAGTAATAAAAGTTGAAAATTTTTGAAATGCTGCGGGTGGAATTTCGTTTTTTTGCTTGTCTTCTGCGAGCTTATATTCTACAGCTTCATTAATATTAAAACCTCCTTTTAATGTTCTTAATGCTATTATTTTTTTTGTAATTCTATCGTTTGGAGGTGAAGATGTATCTAATTTGAAATCTTTTAAATCAGCCGTTAATCGCTCAAAAATGGCCGGCATTTGATTGTTGTTTTGTACAGGGTTTTGTGAAATAGTAGTTGTGGATATACAAAGCAATACAGCAGTAAATAAACAAGGTAAATTTTTCATCTAAGTACTTTTTATTTTTGAGCAAAACAATTGTAAGTACAGGAATCGCCGCTGTTAAACAACGTTTCTTAACTACTCTTTATCCAGCCACCATCAACTGCTAATGATTGCCCTGTAATATAGCTTGCTCTTGCACTCACCAAAAATGCTGCTGCTGCTGCAAATTCTTCAGTAGCACCAAAGCGTTTCATCGGAATGCTGTCTTTAACCTCATTAACTTTTGGATTTTTTTCAATCAAAGTTTCAAGCCTGTTAGTACTTGTATAACCGGGCATTATATTGTTGACAGTAATGCCAAATACGGCTACTTCGTTAGATAAACTTTTTACCAAGCCCAATAAACTTGTACGTACTGCATTAGATGAAATGAGGTTATCTGCAGGTTGTTTAACTGCTACAGATGTAATGGTTAATATTCGTCCAAATCCTTTTGCCTTCATACTAGGTAAAACCTGTTGAATAATATCTACTGCGCTTAAAAAAAGAAGATTGTAAATGTGTTTCCAATCCTCTAAATTAAATTGCTCAAATGGACCCGCAGCAGGGCCGCCTGTATTGGTAACTAAAATATCAATGTTGCCAAAAATTTTTACACTTTCTTCAACTAAATTTCTGCGTTGTTGCTCATCTGTAATATCACAGATAAAAGACTCTACATTGGTTGGGGCAATTAATTTAATTTCTTCCTTTGTTGCAGCAAGTGCAGCCGCATCAGTACCGCAAATAATAACTTTTGCGCCTTCTTTTGCTAACTCAATCGCTACCGCTTTTCCCAAACCTTTGCTTGATGCAAGTACAAGCGCAACTTTATTTTGTATTCCTAAATCCATTTTTAATTTTTGGCTGTATTAAATATTATTTTCTCAAATAATTATCTGATCCATCAATCCAATCCTGCCTTGGTGGTGCAAAAGTGTCTGTCTCTACTACCTTACCAATCATTAAAGCTTTGTGCCTGCGGTTACCGGGAATTATGATTGAATCACCTGCCATTAAATCAATTGTTTCTTCTTCATTGTCATCGAACCAAAAACGCAATGTGCCTTCTATAACTTCTGTTATTTGTTCGTTTTCGTGTGAATGCCACGGCACAGTAAAGCCATCTTCAAACTCCATTTTGGCAACCATTATTTTTTCTCCATGAATAAACTGGCGTTTCATTTTTTCATTCACTTGTTCAACCGGGATGTTGTTCCAATTAATTTTTTGCATAACAGTATTTTATTTTAGTGGGTTAAAATAGTTTCTTCAACGGGTACTAACCAGTTGCGGTGGTCTGCAATTGTACCTGCACGCAAACCGTTAATTTCATTGTGTAACATGGTACTTATTCCATCTCCATCTTTTGGTAATGTCATACATAAATCGCCATGTGTAATTTCGGCGATATGCGAAACAACTGCTGCTGTACCGGCGCCAAATGCTTCTTTTAAAGTACCATTTTTTGAGGCTTCAATAATTTCGTCAATATAAATATCTCTTACTTCTACATCAATATTTTTTTCATTTAATATGTCAATAAAATAAGTACGGGTTGTTCCTTTTAAAACAGCGCCGCTAAGTTTTGGTGTAATTACTGTTTCGCCAATTACAAAGAATAAATTCATCATACCTGCTTCCTGTATTTTTTTAAATTCAGGACTTTCCAGCCAGATGATCTGATCAAAACCTTTTTCTTTTGCTAGCTTACCTGCAAGCAAAGAGCCTGCATAGTTGCCGCCTGTTTTAGCTTCGCCTGTTCCGCCAGGTACTGCACGTATGAGCGTTTGTTCTGTAACTAATTTTACAGGCTTATTAAAATAAGGCTGTGCCGGTGCAGCATAAATGTAAAAGGTGTAGCTGTCAGATGGTGTAACGCCGAGTGAACTTTCTGTGGCTATCATGGTGGGTCGCAAATACAAGGCACTCCCTACCTCACTTGGTATCCAATCTATTTCTGAAATGGTGATAGCTTTAAGCGCCTCTAAAAAAATAGCTGTAGGAACTTCGGGCATACACATGCGTGCTGCTGATAAATTAAAACGTTCAATATTTAAATCAGGTCTAAGCAGTGTTGGAATACCATCTGCACCCATTGTGGCTTTCATTCCTTCAAAAATACACTGGCAATATTGCAACGCTTTCGATTGTGGATCAAGCAACAAGCCTTGATAGGGTATGATACGAAAATCGCCCCATTCACCATCAGCATAATCCATAACAAACATATGATCTGAAGTGTATTTGCCGAAGGGGATATTATTGAAGTCAATGTCTTTTAGCTTTGAAGCGGTTGTTTTTGTAATTTTTATTTCCATGGCAGATTTTGTTTAAAAACCTGTCGTGTCATTAACATAAAACAAGTTTTTAAGTGAAAGCAATTCGATGCTGCAAAGTACAATTATGTTTGTGAAAAAATATGGGAATGTAAAACTTTTGCAAGGATGGTTCACAAAGTTGGATTGCAAAAAACTCATTTAAAGGAGAAAGAATATAATTTCTTTATCTCATTTTTTTGTTTCAGCCTGTTGCGACACAATCAATCTGCAAATTAAAGATATCTGTCCTAAATGATAATAGCTGTGCTCAATTACCCCTTCAATGTTTCTTAAGTAGCTACCATACTTCTCATCTATAAATTTTGTATCAAAAATATCGTCATTCAGTTGTTCGACTTTGGTTGCAAATTTTTCGGAATTGTTTAAAAATTCATTTACGAGATTGGTCCAATCTGCTTCAGCCTTAATTTCAGGTAGGTTAAAGCTGAATTTGTCGCTGATAGTAAGTTTACCATTTTCAAAAGCATGTAATAGCCCTTCTAAATAATAGTTTATATGATAAGTTAATGCTGCTATAGAATTTAAGCCGTAAACGATTTCTGTTGCTTGTTTCCAATTTATAGTTAGTAATTGTTCTTTATAGTTCGTATTTGCAATCCAACGCCCATCTAGTAAAACCTCTCTCAATCTTTTTGCAGTTGTCAAATTTCTTGTCATGGTATTATACTCAATGTTATTTCAAGTTCATATCTGTTGCGGTTACAGCTTACTTAATTGTAATTAGAGCTTCGCTGTTATCTCAAATTATTATAATTTAATAGCTAAAGAATGAATGTCGTTTATTTTCTTTCCTCACACAACTCCACCAAAACACCATTGGTTCCCTTGGGGTGTAAAAAGCAAACAAGTTTATTGTCAGCACCTTTTTTTGGCGTTTCGTTCAGTAATACAAAACCTTCTGCCTGCAAGCGTTTCATCTCGGCAAAAATGTCTGTTACTTCAAATGCGATATGGTGAATACCTTCTCCTTTTCGGTCTATAAATTTCGCAATTACACCATCCTGTGTAGCACTTTCTAGCAGTTCAATTTTTGTTTGGCCGGTTTTAAAAAAGGCCGTATTTACCTGCTCAGTCTCTACCGTTTCTGTCTTGTAACACTGACTATTCAGCAGTTTTTCAAACAACGGAATAGAAATTGACAAGTCGTTAACAGCGATACCGATATGTTCTGGTTGAAGCATGGTGTAATATTTCTTTAATGGTAACGCTAAAGTAGAACGATTGTAGTAAATTTGTATATAAATTAAACAGAAGATAAAATGTTGAAATTACCGATATATCTAGATAATAATGCGACCACGCCCATGGACCCAAGAGTGTTGGAGGCTATGACCCCTTACTTTTTGGAAGACTATGGCAATGCAGCTAGCCGTAACCATCCTTTTGGCTGGAAGGCGGAAGAGGCTGTAGATTATGCCCGTGAGCAAGTTGCGAAATTGATTGGTGCTGACCCCAAAGAAATTATTTTTACAAGTGGCGCAACTGAAGGCGACAACCTTGGTATTAAAGGTGTGTTTGAGATGTATGCCCAAAAAGGCAACCATATTATTACGTGCACAACCGAACATAAAGCTGTGTTGGATACCTGTAAGCATATTGAAAAGCAAGGTGGTGAGGTAACTTATTTACAAGTGAGACCTGATGGGTTGATTGATTTAAAAGAATTGGAAGCTGCTATAAAGCCGACTACCATTTTAATATCTATCATGTGGGCCAACAACGAAATTGGTACCATTATGCCAATGAGAGAAATAAGTGCAATTGCAAAAAAGCATGGAGTTTTACTCTTTACAGATGCTACCCAAGCTGTTGGAAAAATACCTGTTGATGTGAACAAGGATGGAATAGATATAATGGCCTTTACTGCTCATAAAATGTATGGTCCAAAAGGGGTAGGAGCATTATACGTTCGTAGAAAAAACCCGCGTGTAAAAGTTACTGCACAGATGGATGGTGGTGGCCATGAGCGTGGCATGCGTTCAGGCACTTTAAATGTACCGGGTATTGTAGGTATGGGTAAAGCATGTGAGTTGTGTATGCAGGATATGGAAGCTGATACAAAACGCATCAGTAAGATGAGGGATAAATTGGAAACAGCTTTAATGTTGTTAGAAGAAGCTTATGTAAACGGCAGTATTGAACATCGTTTACCGCATGTTACTAATATATCTTTTAAACATGTTGAGGGCGAAGGTTTGTTGATGGGCTTTAATAAAAATATTGCGTTAAGTTCAGGTTCTGCTTGTACGTCTGCATCTTTAGAACCATCATATGTTTTAAAAGCTTTAGGTTTGGGTGATGATTTGGCACACAGTTCGCTCCGTTTTGGATTGGGTAGGTTTACAACAGATGAACAAATAGATTATACCGTAAAGGCAATAAGTGAGACAGTAATTAAGTTAAGAGAAATGAGTCCTTTGTGGGAAATGTATAAAGAGGGAATAGATTTGAACAGCATTGAGTGGGCAGCTCATTAAATAAGTTACGAATTACGAATGCCGAATTACGAGCATTCGTCTTTGTAAAAATATTAAAAAAGGCAGCGGGTACGAATGAACGTTGTTTTATTATCAAACCCGTAATTCGTAATTAAAAATTTTAAATTAGATAAAATGGCATACTCAGAAAAATTGATAGATCATTATCAAAATCCTAAAAATGTAGGAACCCTTGATAAAGCAGACAAAAGTGTAGGTACGGGCTTGGTAGGTGCACCGGAGTGTGGAGATGTTATGCGTCTTCAAATACAGGTAGACGACGCTACTGGAATTATCACTGATGCTAAGTTTAAGACTTTCGGTTGTGGTTCAGCAATTGCGTCTTCATCTTTAGCTACGGAGTGGTTAAAAGGCAAAAGTGTTGATGAAGCGCTTACAGTAGATAACATGGATTTTGTAGAGGAATTAAATTTACCTCCGGTTAAAATTCACTGTTCTGTTTTAGCAGAGGATGCTATAAAAGCAGCGATTAATGATTACCGTGTAAAAAATGGTAAAGAAGCAATTAAGTTTGAGGAGAGCTTGGTGCATTAATAGC
>JANOTH010000224.1:0-7257 GCA_031416275.1 Ferruginibacter sp.
TTAAGTTTAAAAATACTGACTGGTTATGTTGACCTTCTAACTATATATAGTTCCTTTTTTCTGCGAATAGCTCCAAAAATTGAGTAGAAAACACTCATTTTCAATTTTATTGCTTGTAAATAGTTAGGTAACTTTTTGGTAACATTGGCTTCACATTGCCATAACATCCAAATGTTCTCTTTGCGGTTCAAATAAGCGACGCATGAGGCACATTTTTATAATTTTCGTATTTCTTTTAATAAGTACTATTTCATTTGCTCAGAAAGGAAATATAGAGGGTAAAGTATCTGATGCAAAAACCGGGCAACCACTTACAGGAGTTAGTGTGATAAATAAAGCCACTAAAAAGGGCTCATCAACAGATATTGAGGGGCGGTATTCAATAGCAACCGACGGGTTGCAAAAAGTTTCTTTGGTATTTACTTACAACGGTGTTACGCAACAGGTTGATGATATTGAAATTATAAACGGGAAAGTTACTGTACAAGATGTAGCACTTACGCAGCGTGAAAAAACAGAAGAATCGGTAGTAGTAAGGGCTCCAAATACTGCCAGAAGAGAGTCATCTGCATCGCTACTTAGTTTTCAAAAAAACAATACAGCATTATCAAGTGGATTGGGTGCAGATTTTATTAAGCGTACGCCGGATAAAAATACAGGAGAAGTTTTACGCAGGGTGAGTGGTACTTCAATACAAGATAATAAGTTTGTAATTGTACGTGGCTTAAGTGATAGGTACAATGCAGCATTTATTAATGGTGCAGCATTACCCAGTAGTGAACCTGATAAAAAGGCCTTTTCATTTGACGTAATTCCATCTACTCTTATTGATAATATTATTATTAATAAAACGGCTACGCCTGATATTACCGGCGAATTTGCAGGTGGACTTATACAAATACAAACAAAAGATATTCCTGCTAAAAATTCAGTAACAGTTGGTGTTAGTTTAGGATTTAACACCCAATCCGTTTTTAAAGATTTTGTAAGCAACGACAGAGCAGGAAGTGAAGCTTTTGGTTTTAGTGACGGAAGAGATTTACCTGGCGCTTATCCTACAAAATTTCAAGACTATGATAGGCTTTCAGTCAATGATCAGTTAGCGGTTTCTAAATCATTTAATGATAGAGCTTATGATGAAGTAACGTCCAAGGCAGGTCCAATACAACAGTATAATCTTACACTTGCTAATGTAAAAAAGTTTGATAACGGTAGCTCATTTGGTTCCATAATAGGTTTGACATACAGGCAATCTAAATTGCTTTTTAACTCTACACGAACTATATTTCAGTCAGGGCCAACAGGTCAGGCAGACTTTGATTTTGTAGATGCTCAAAATAAATACAGCGTTAATACTGGTGGTATCGTAAACTTAGCTTGGTCTCACAAAAAAAGTAAAATAGCATTTAAGAATTTATTCAATCAATTATTAGAAGATAATTATTATGATAGATCGGGAATAAGTAATGATAATAACCAAGATGTTAGATTAAAGTCTTCTGTACTCAACCAAAGGAGTTTATATGCTGCACAATTGGAAGGTTCTCATGGGCTTAATTTTAAAAATGTAAAGCTTAACTGGAACCTAAACTTTTCCTTGAACGATAAATCTCAACCAGATCTGAGGGTTCAAACCTATGCAAGATCTATAGGAACCAATGATGCGTTCAGTATCAATTTAAGAGGAAATAATACTAATCGTTTTTTTAGTAACCTATCCGACAAATCTTATGGTTACAATGCATCAGCAATTTTACCGTTCGAGGTTGGTAAATTCAAGCAAATCTTAAAAGTTGGTGGAGCGGCTACTGTAAGGTTAAGAGATTTTAGTGCTATTATTTTAGGATATAGAGAACCTACGGATCAGAGTCTTCTTACACTGCCATTCAACCAAATTTTTAATAGAGACAATTTCAAAACGAATGGGTTCAGGTTTACTACAGATCTTCAAACACCGTCTGATAAATATATTGGTATATCGGCCCTTAGTGCAGGTTACATTATGCTAGATAATAAGCTTGCAGAAAAGGTGAGATTGGTATGGGGAGCAAGAGCAGAATACTTTGAGCAGTTCTTAAAATCAAATGTGAGAGGTACTGATAAGGCGCAATTGGTAGATTCTAAAAAACTGGACATTTTGCCATCGGCTAACCTTACCATTAGCCCAAATAATAAAACAAACATTAGAATAGCTGCATCCAGAACTGTAGCTCGACCTGAATTTAGAGAGATAGCTTCATTTAGTTTCTTCGATTTTGAGCAACTTGCTTCTACAGCAGGTAATGATAGCCTTAAAAGGGGAAGCATCAACAACTACGATGTGCGTTACGAATATTATCCAAAAGCAGGTGAGGTAATGTCTTTGGGTGCGTTCTACAAAAGTTTTACAGATCCTATTGAACTTAAATTGAATGAAGCAAGTGGATTGAGTAGACGTTTATATGAGTTTACAAATGCAGAAGAGGCAAATCTTTTCGGTGTAGAAGCAGAAATAAGAAAAAGCCTGTCATTTTTAAATGGAGGACAAGAAGAGGGTTGGTTGAAGAATTTATATTTTAATGCCAATGCATCTTTTATTATTTCAAAAGTTACACTAGGCGGTACTAATCCAACTACAGGGGCAAAAAATGCACCGGTAGATCGTCCACTTCAAGGCCAGTCCCCATACTTAATAAATGCAGGTTTTCAGTATGACGGAGCCAAAGGAACTAACCTATCTGTATTGTACAATAAAATTGGGCAGCGTTTAACGTTGGTAGGTAATACAACCATAGGTAACTTTTATGAAAAACCTAGAGATCTAATTGACCTACAGATAAGCCAAAAAATATTGAAGAATAATGGCGAAGTAAAGTTAACTGTTGGAGATGTACTTAACCAAGAGGTTGCAACCTATGAGAATAGAGATAGTAAAACAAGTTTCAATAAATCGAACGATAAATATTTCTCAAGATTTAAACCCGGAACAACCGTAACAGTAGGTTTCAGCTACACATTTTAATTAAATATAAAAAGCACAAATAAAAAATAAACAACATGAAAAAGTTAATTGGTTTATTATCACTTTCAGCTATTTTAATGACGAGTTGCATTAAGGTAAATGTAGATGATTCTGTAGTAAACAATGGCGGTGGCAACACAGGTACAGGTACACTACAAGAAAGAATTATAGCAAGTAAAACCCTTGTAGGTAATATTGAAGAAGTAGTGGAGTTACCTAAAGGAAGATATACTTTAAAAGGTTATGTATTTGTAACAAACAGAGCTACGTTAAGATTTGCGCCTGGTTCAGTTATCGTAAGTGATAGTGTACAGAAAGGAGCGTTAGTAGTTGAAAGAAACAGCCGTTTATTTGCTGATGGAACTGCAGCTGAGCCAATTGTTTTCACTTCAGGTAAATCTCCATCTACAAGAGCGCCTGGTGATTGGGGTGGCATAGTATTGTTAGGCAATGCTCCTACCAATAGAGCAACTGAGCCAACTATTGAAGGTGGAATTAACAGTAGATATGGTGGATCTGTAGTTGCAGATAATAGTGGTATTTTACGTTTTGTTCGTATTGAATTTGCAGGAATTGCAGCCGATCCTAACTCTGAAATAAATGGTCTTACCTGCGGCGGTGTAGGTAGTGGTACTATATTAGAAAACATACAGGTATCTTATGGTAATGATGATGCGTATGAATTTTTTGGCGGTACTGTAAACCCTAAGAACTTAATTGCATTTGCAACTGCTGATGATGATTTTGATTTTGATTTTGGATTTGTAGGTCGCTTACAATTTGGTATTTCATTGCGTGATCCATTGTTTGTTGATGGTGGAGATGCTGGTAATGGAATTGAGTGTGATAATGATGCAACCGGAACTTTGGCAACACCTTTTACTAGACCGCAAATAAGCAATTTTACATTTTGTGGCCCTAATGGCGCAGCAGGTGTTTTAGGAAATCATAATTTCAATACTCGTTGGAGACGCTCTACACAATTCGTATTACGTAACTCAATTTTAATGGGTTATCAGAAAGCGGGTTTTCAATTTGAAAGTGATGTTACAGCACAGTCATATATAGACAATACCTCTACATTCCGTCACAACCTCGTGCACTCAGTAGTAGAGCCTTATAGAGTAAACTCTACAACTTTAATAAATGCTGCTGCTGTAAGAACAAAAGCGGAAGGGGTTGATAGTTGCAAAACTTACACTGCTGCAACAGACATCATGTTAGAAAATCCGTTCAACCTTACTGCTCCTAACTTTGCTCCAAAAGCTGGTAGTCCTGCAACTGCAGCAGGTGCGGCTAGTTTCTTTGGGTTGCCAGGCTTTACAGCTACCACTTATGTAGGTGCAATTGGTACAACAAACTGGTTACAGGGATGGACTAGTTTCACACCAAAATCAAATGTTTATTAATAATTATAAATAACAATATTGTAAAAGCCGCTTAGTTTTGTAAGCGGCTTTTTTATGCCATTTTTATGAAACAGATCACCTATTTATTAATCGTTGCTGCATCTCTATATGCTTGTAATCAAAGGGAAAAAGCGAAAATTAATCCTACAACTACAGCTATGAGCGTAGTAGATAATTACACAGCAAATACTACCATTTTAATGTTAGATGAAAGATTAAATGGGGTAGATAGCCTTGTTTATGTTTTTTATAAGGATCCATTAGGAAAAGATTCTCTGCGGTATACTCGGTTTTACACGGAATATGCTACAACTGATACTACTGAAATAAGTATTTTAAAAAAGCAAATACAATTGCCTACGGAGCGTTTTGAAAAAGTAAAAAAATGTAGAAGTGAAGGAAAGATATGGTGCTATTCTAATGGAAAGATTTTTCAGACACTCTATTTTTCTGATTTTGGTGGGGAGTGCTCTTTTATGTTTTTTATAAAAAACGGACAGTTTTATTATTCTACTCTTGGAGAAGCATTTAAGGGAAAAATTCTGTCCTTAAAAAAAGTATCGAAGGCTGTTTAGTTAAAAAGAGTCTTAAATATTAAATTTAATATTATCAAATTGTTACTATTTGTTAACTTTAAGCAGGTTAACAATGAAAATTTATTCAACGATATTATTTTTTGCCATCATTTTTTTGTCATTTGATGTAAATGCTCAACAGGATTTTGGCAACAAAACGGAAAGTCATGTGGTTTATTTTGGAGATACGATCAGTTTTAACGCTCCTGATTACATTTCGACACCCACTGATGTGGACGTAAAAAAAATACGTGCTTTTTACAACGAAATAAATAAGCAGGATTACAGTTCTGTAATTGAATCGATTTTACAATATAAAGATGAGAATAAGCTTGATGATTGGCTATTTTATCAACTTATTAGAAGGATTGCGCAGGTTATCAGTCCAAAATCTGCCAACTATAATAGTTACACTTTGTATAAATGGTACTTACTCGTGCAATGTGGGTACGATGCCAAGCTAGCTTTTGTGAATGATAAGTTGCTTTTTTACGTGCAGAGCAATGACAATATTTATGATATTCCACTATTTAAAATTGATGACAAGCAGTATGTATGTTTAAACAGTCACGATTTTGCTAAAATAGATTTTGAGAAGGATGCACTTAAAAAAGTTGATATAGACATAAGCAAAGCAACCAACGTCTTTTCTTACAAGATTAATAAAATTCCCGATTTTAAGGGATCGGTAGGGAGTAACCAGGAGCTTGTTTTTACATATAAAAATGCAGAAAGAAAATACAACGTTACATTAGATTACAATACCGGGGTTGCTTTCAACAATTACCCTTCTGTAGACTTCGAGTCTTATTTTAACATCCCACTCAGCAAGCCTGCTTATTCTTCTCTTATACCCCAGCTACAAAAAACGCTGGCGAAGATGACCAAATTAGAGGGAATAGATTACCTGATGCAGTTTACCCGTAATGCATTTATGTATGAGACAGACCAGAAAAATTTTGGAGCAGAAAAGAGACTTAGCCCCGAGCTTACTCTCATGAATAGATACAGTGATTGTGACGACAGAGCTGCATTGTTTTATTATTTAGTGAAGGAAATGTACGACCTACCAATGATTATACTTGTTTTCCCATCCCATATAGCAGTTGCTGTTGCGTTTGAAAAACCGGTAGGTTTTGCAATAAATTATAACGGTAAAAAATACTCCGTTTGTGAGCCAACACCTCAAAAAATAAATTTAGCTATTGGGCAGTTGATGCCTGAACTTTACAGCAGTTCATACGAAATTGCTTTTGCCTATACTCCAAAAAAATAACAGCGATTTTTACCAATATAAAATGTACACTCTAATTCCTGTGGGTAACTACTAAGAGGTTTAATCATTTGTAGCAGGTAATGTAAAACCGAAACTTGTACCAACATCAATTTTACTACGCACATGTATCGTTTGCTTGTGTGCCTCTACAATGTGTTTGCATATTGCAAGCCCAAGGCCACTGCCGCCCGCTTTTCGGCTTCGTGCATTATCAGTTCTGTAAAAACGTTCAAATATCCTTGATAGGTGTTCTTCGGCAATGCCATCGCCATCATCGCTAATTTCTATTAAAACATTGTTGCCATCTACGTTGTAAAAACTCGCTTCTACATTTCCATTTTGTTTACCGTACTTAATAGCATTCTCGGTAAAATTTATAAAAACCTGTCGTATTTTTTCTTTATCTGCCAATACGTTTAGAGGAAACTCGCAGCCTTTTTTTATGTAACAACTAATGTTTTTTTCTGCTGCTTGAAGCTGCAAAGTATCAAACACTTCTTTTATAAGTTCCTGTACTATAAATGGTTGGTGGTTTAATTGCATTTCGCCAATTTCTAGTCTGGAAATTTCATCGAGGTCATCGAGTAAATTTACAAGTCTATCAACGTTTCTAGAGGCACTTGCCAAAAACCTTTCGTTTACTTCGTTGTTGTGTAAAGCGCCGTTTAATAAGGTGTGCACATAACCTTGTATCGCAAAAATGGGAGTCTTCAATTCGTGGCTTAGGTTCTGTAAAAATTCTTTGCGAAAAGTTTCATTTTGTTGCAGGGTTTCAATTTCTTTTTTTCGCTGCTCTGCCCAAGCTTCAACATCTTCTCTAACTTCATCAATACCTTTTTGGGGCAAAATATTTTTGTAATAAAACTCCTCTCTTTTAGTGGCTTTAGTTTGATAAATAAGTTTATAAATGAGTTTTATCTTTCGGTAGATAAATGTTTGAAGGGTAAATAATATTAACCAATAACTACTTGCAAAAATAATAACGAAAGATAAGGG
>JANOTH010000225.1:0-2146 GCA_031416275.1 Ferruginibacter sp.
CCTTTTACAGGCGAATACAATGACAACAAAGTAGAAGGGGTTTACCAATGTAGACGTTGCGATGCGCCTTTATATACTTCGAAAGATAAATTTGACAGCCGTTGTGGGTGGCCAAGTTTTGATGATGAAATAGCAGGAGCTGTAAAAAGAGTGCCCGATGCGGATGGAAGTAGGGTAGAAATAGTTTGCAATAATTGTGATGGTCACTTGGGACATGTTTTTACCGGAGAACGATTTACCGAAAAAAACACAAGACACTGCGTAAATTCTATTTCATTAAAATTTGTAGCACAGTAATTTGACAGGGTTTAAGAAAAGGGTTTACTAATTGGAAAACCCTTTTCTTGGTAATGTACTGAAAAATATAATTCAGCAATGTTTATTGTACCTCCAACTGCGACAGTTTGTTTATAACTATTTCAGGTTTGCCTTTAAATAAAATTACCCTACCCACTACGCACACATTTTTGTCTTTTAAATCCTGTTCAGGCAAACCACCCATTTTAATCCTAACTTCTCCGGGTATCATTATAGTTAATGGACTTGCAGGGTAAGCGGCACCCATATTTAGTAACGTTGGCGAGCCCTTAGATGTTTCAAAAAATCTGCCTCCGTAAATTTTATCACAAACCCTTACACTATCACCTACTTTTTTTGAGGCCTGTTCTGCAGAAAGTGTTTGTGCTGATAAAAAATAAAAAGAAGAGCAAAATAAGAGAGATGTAAATGTTTTTTTCATAGTGATGGTTAAGCACATAAATTTATGAAAAAAACCTGTCTTTATGGCTTCGGTTAAACCGAAGCGCAAACTACTTCAGAGGCATTTCCTGGTAAAATACTGAGTACCACACGCCATTTCTTTTTACGTACGTAGCAGCTGATGCAACTTCAGGGATCCACTTTATTCCGTCAGCACCAGTAACATCTTGCAAAGCATTGTAAGTTATAATGGCAACATCCTCAGCTATAGGTTTTACATTAATGTTAGATAAATGATAATCAGTAAAGTTGGTTTTTCTTAAAAGGTTGAGTACATCGCTTGGGCGCATGCTACCCGTAGAAAAATATCCTGTATAATCATCAGCCAATATTTCACGTAGTTTATCAAGTTGCTTTGTTTTAGAAAATTCCCAAACATTTATTTCTCGTGCAGTAATTATTTTACCTTCCTCTTGCGTCATTTTTGGTAAAACGGCTGTTGTGGTGGTAGTTTTTGTTGATTGTGTGCACTGCGAAAAAGAAAAAATTAAGGTTACAGCAATTATAAATGCTTTAAGAGTAGCCATGATATTGGTTTTTAATTAATAATAATAATTACATAACATCCTATGCAATTATGCTACCAAAAATTACACTAATAAAATATAAAAGTTATCCCTATAATGTGTATTTCTAAAGTGGAAAACTAATTTTTTTGGCTGCATCCTTTGTCCATATTGCATCTGCCTATTTTGTAAACATGCTGTGAAAAACTATTAGAAATTTATCTATAAAATGATTAGTAATATTGTTTTACAAGGGTTCTAAATAGAAAAAGCGCCATTCATACTGGCGCTTTAAAAATTTTGTGAAACTCATCTCAAAAACGACATTTACAAAGCGTCAGGTTTAGGTCCAAACTCTGTAATTCCGAGATCAACTTTTAAATGTTGTTTTTTTGATGATGTGAAAATAAGAGAAACAATTGTATTAAAACTTTATTGGTAATTATAATTGTTAACAGTTTTATTCACAAATTAGAATTTTGGATGTGGTCCTATTATTACGAAATATTTTCCGAATTATTTTGTATTCGTTTGGTGTATTCGTCTAAAAATCTTTTAAACACTTTGTGAAGAACTATAAATTTTTTAATCTAAAATGATTAGTAATATTGTTTTAGAAGAGTTCGAAATTTTATTTTGGTGTTTCCGTCCCCCATTTTATTAAATCACTCTTTACAACAACCAAAACATTTCTAAAAATTATAACTGATGCACATCGAACCGCTTTTAGCTGATAATAAAGACCGCTTTGTACTTTTCCCTATTAAGCACCAAGATATATGGCAAATGTACAAGCAAGCCGAAGCAAGTTTTTGGACTGCAGAAGAATTAGACCTTACAACAGACGTACAAGACTGGGCAAACAAGCTTACAGAAGATGA
>JANOTH010000226.1:0-6142 GCA_031416275.1 Ferruginibacter sp.
ACCCAAAGGATAATTTTTGATTTGACGATAGGGAATCGTCTTTTGAACAGCCCGTAAATACTAAAGCGCCGGCTAGGAGGCACCCTATTACGGATGTTGATAAAGATTTAATTTGCATGACTTAAGGTTTAAATGTGAAATATTTATCCTTTACGAGAATACAAAAGCATTGGATTTATTTTAACATTTAAATTCTTTTTTGGGAAACAGTTTCCATTATAAATCAAAAATCCCGATCGCTTTCGCCAACCGGGATTAACTTAAATTAATGATCATTTGTAGCTAGGCAGCGTTTATTTTTCCATTTTGCTTGTGTCAATAGCTTTTTTCACCTCCTGCATCAATGAGTCCATGTTCATATCTTTTAATTCTTCCATTCCTTTTTGTAGACTGTCGCCTACATTCATTTTGCCCTCTTTCATTTTTTCCATACCCATTTCCATAATGCTGCTTTTGTCAAAAGCTACTTTCCATTGGCCATCCTCTTTCTTAAGCGGAAAGTTTACAGTTTCGCCGCTTGCTTTATCTTTTACAGGCACTTTTGCATTGTCTCCATTTATTATTGCAGTACCAAATTCCATCTTTGTTTTATCATATTTTTCTAAGTCTTTTTTAGCATCCGTTATAGACATTCCCATTTTCATCATACTAAGCATCTGCTCACTTTCTTTTGTGGAAAGGGCTTTAATTTTTACAGTATCCTGTTTTGCCATCGCATCAAAAAATTGCGAAAGTACTTCGTTGGGATTTCCTTCGCTGCTTGTTTTACAACTTACAAAACCAGCTAAGCAGCAAATAGAAATGGCAAATAATAATTTTTTCATGTTTATGTTTTAGGTCAAAAATATTACAATAATTTGTAATTAAGTACCGCTATTTTTTTGCATGTTTTGTAATTTATTATATCGTCTACACCAATAAATTCAAAATCATTTATAAAACTGTGGTTAAATTTTACAGCACTGTCTGTTGCCTGCAAAAAAACTTTATAGATAAATTCTGAGCAGTACATTTTTGCGTTCGTTTTTAAGTCAAAGTCCATATCAAACTTTACTTCACTTTGATAAAGTAAGCGAGCAGTTTTTATAATTTTTTCATTTGCAAAATTATCTATCGTAAACCGGTAAATACCTACAACATTGTTATAGCGGGCGTCTACATAGTTTTCAAATATTTCCCTCTTTAGTTTTTGATCGGGGTTCCATTCGCCACCCAATGCGTGGTAAATAAAAAGACTGTCATTTTCTAAGCTTGCAATACCACAATGAGAAAATGTTTTATCGTTGCGGTTAAGGGTTTTTAAACTTTGGCTTGTAAAATCATTTCCCGTTCTTGTTATTACGTCTCCTGATATTATTAATTGTTTTAGCGAATCTATTTGTGCAAAATTTGATTCTAAGTTCTTGTGTTGATGTAGAGCATCGGATAGGACTAATTTTGGTTGAATAGTTTGCTTACAACCAAGTAAGGTTAGTACAAAAAAAATAAGGCAGCTGAAAAGCCACCTCATTTTTACATTATTTAGTTTAAAATATTTCAATTTTTTAATCTGCTCTGTTTCTGTTTTTTTGTGCTGCTTCTTTTTCTTCCATCGTTGTTTTATCATCCTTGTTGTAAGCCTTAATGATCGCCTTCACCAACTTGTGTCTTACCACATCTTCTTCATCCAACTCAATGTGCGAAATGCCATCAATATTTTTTAATAAACGAGTAGCACGCCACAAACCACTCTGCATATTTTTTGGCAGATCTACCTGTGTTGGGTCACCGGTAATAATAGCTTTTGCATTGGGGCCAATTCTCGTTAAGAACATTTTTATTTGAAGATCGTTTGTGTTTTGTGCCTCATCTAAAATAATAAATGCGTTGTCTAAAGTACGTCCACGCATATAAGCTAGCGGAGCAATTTCAATGATACGTGTGCTCATGTAGTAAGCAAGCTTATCTGCAGGTATCATATCATCGAGCGCATCATATAGTGGGCGTAAATAGGGATCTATCTTTTCTTTTAGATCGCCCGGTAAAAAACCTAAACTTTCTCCTGCTTCAACGGCAGGGCGAGTTAGGATAATTTTCTTTACAAGTTTGTTTTTTAAAGCCCTCACAGCTAGTGCAACTGCAGTGTATGTTTTACCTGTACCTGCAGGCCCAATTGCGAATACAATGTCATTTTTATCACATGCCTGCACCATTAATTTTTGGTTGGCAGTTCTTGCTCTAATTGTTTTACCGTTTGGCCCAAAAACCAATACATCATTGGGGTTACGATCAATAAAATTATCAACACTCTTTTCATCATCGCCACCAAGTATTTGCGAAAAATAATTTTCGCTCATGTGGCCGCTGCGTTCAAGGTATTTTATTAGGAGGTCTATTTTTTCTTTAGCTTCTTCAATTTGTTCTGCTGCACCACTTAATTTTATTTGTGTGCCTCGGCTTAAAATTTTTAAAAGGGGAAATTTCTTTTTCAGAATGTCGAGCTTGCCGTTGTTAACTCCGAAAAATTCGATAGGGTTTACGTTTTCTAAATTGATGATAGTTTCTGTCAATTTTTAATACTTGGTTTACGTGATTTGATGTTTCAAAATTACTTCTTTCGCTTGCTTCAAATTTAATGCATAACCGTGGTTAAATATTCATAAAAATTATCAACATTAATAAAATATTATGTGAAAAAGAATATTAGAATTTACCTACTATTTTAAAATTAATTAGTCTTGGGGTTAATCTGTTAGGCAATGCATACGTTGTGTTAGAAAAATCTTTTATCAATTGAAATGAGATGGTGTTTTCTCTGTCTATTAAATTAAAAACTTCTAAACTTGCCCAAATGTTCTCAAAATTTTTAAAAGGGCTGTGACTTCTTCTAACAGCGTTTTCACTAACCAATAATGCGCTAAAGCCCATATCAACCCTTATGTAGGCGGGAATGATCAACCCATTTCTATATTGTACCGAGCCTGGAATATTGTAGCTCATATTACTTCCGTAAATGGCATTGAGGTGTACTTTAAAATTTTTATTGGTTGGTAAATAATCTTCAAGGTAAAGCCCTACAGTTATTAATCGGTCTGTTGGGCGACGAACATATCCAACATCATTTTGTACGCTATCTTTTACTGTGCGGTCGAGGGTGCCTGCGCCAATAATTTCGCCGGCAGCATTTTTATATCTAAAAAAACGGTCGTTGTTTAAATTCTCTTTGGTGCGCATAAAGGCAATACTTAACCAACTTTCAGCATCTTTTACAAGTTCACCAAAAAGCCTGAACTCCACACCGGTAGCATAGGCTTTGGCATTGTTGCTGCCAAGGTATCTTATTTTTACATTGTCAATATCGTAAGGCACAACATCAGTCATTTGCTTGTAATACGCTTCTGAAGTAAGCCTCAATATTCTGTCTCCGGGGCCTTTAAAATTATAATCGATACCGGCTACAAACTGTTTGCTTTTTTGTGCTTTAATATTTTGGTTAACAGTACCATCATTTCTTCTTAATTCTCTATAAAACGGTGGTTGGCTGTAAACACCTGCAGCTGCTTTAAAAACAATGTCTTTATTACCTAAAGGTTTCCAACTTATTTGGGCACGTGGGCTTATTAAAAATTCTTTGTTTAAGCTATTGTAATTAAACCTTACGCCTGCCTGCAAAGTAATATCGCTGCTGCATTTGCTTAACCTTATATTATCTTGTAGGTAACCGCTGTATTTTTGGATACTTAAATCTGCAACACTATTCTGCACATTGTAAATAGAAAGTGATCCAGGAACATAAGGGAGAGAGTAGCCTGCAGAATCCCGGTATTCAAACTGTGCAAGCTTGTCTTTAATATTTGTTTGCTCAGCCGATAATCCCCATTGTATAAAATTATTTTTTGCATCGTAACTACCCTTGTGGCTTGCATTGTACACTTCTATATTCAATTGGTTTCTTGCATAGTTTTGGTAATAGCCTGCGCCCAATGGGTTTGTTATTTGCCCAAAGGTTGGACTGCTGTTATCAAAATCTCTGTCACCAAAAAGGTATGCTGCACCAATATCTACATTTTCTTTTTCGCTGTTTTTAAAACGACTCAACATCCATTTAAATTTTAAATTTTTGTTGGTGGCTTGTAAAAGAGATAAACCAATTAAACTGGAAGTGTAACTGTCTTTTTCCTGTCCCTCAAAAAATACATCAAGCCCAAGGTTTGCAGTAAAAAAAGGAGAGAAAACAGAAGTAGTTTTCTTGACTGATTCAGGGAAAAATGTAAATCTCGATGCTGAAATAATACCTAGTAATTCAATCTGTAGTTTTGAAGAAATGGTATAACCTAATAACCCCTGCGCATCAGATGCAGATGGAATGTAGGCACCGGTAGTGGGCTGGTTACTCAAAAGGTTTCTGTTGCTTTTATTTCTTATGCCTGTCAAATAAGAGAGTCGTCCATTTTTTGATGCGCCTTCCAACTGTAAACCCTGCTCCAACAAACTCACATAAGCACTGCCGCCAAAACTTACAGGTTTTTTGTATTGAATATCCAGCACACTGCTCATTTTGTCACCATACTTGCTTTGAAAACCACCGGTGTAAAAGTTTACATTTTTGGTCATGTCAGGGTTTATGAGGCTCAGCCCTTCCTGTTGCCCACTACTTACCAAATACGGTCTGTATATTTCAAAATCATTTATATAAATAAGGTTTTCATCATAGTTACCGCCACGCACATTGTACTGAGAGGTCAATTCATTGTTGCTTCCCACCAATGTTTTAATTAATCCTTCTATGCCACCAACTGTGCTTGGGTTTATAACAGCATTGCGAGGATTTATTTTTATAAGGCCGGTTTCTTTTCGTTCTTTTTCATTACCAACCGTAACGGCATCAAGGGTTTTACTATTTTGCTTTAACTGTATAAAAATATTTTCTGTTTCATCGTTGCTTAAGAAAAAATTCTTTTGTTGGTCTATAAAACCTGTGTAACTAAAAATTAGCGTTAGTGTTTTTTGGGCAGGAACTTTTAACGTGAAACTACCGCTATCGCCTGTTAATATCCCCGAATTTTTACCAAGAATAAGAACAGAAACATTTTTTAATGGTGCATCATTTTCATCAATAACGGTTCCTGTAATGGTTGCAAATTTTGTTTGAGCAGTGACAGAAATGGTAAGGATGGTTAGCAGCAATCCAAGTATAAATCTCATAAAATGAAGATAGAAAAAATTTAAATGACAAGTTGAAGGCAAATAGGAAAAGATTTAATGCAGCATTTCGTTTTATATTTGGTTAACATTTAACTCTTAGCATATGAAAAAAGAGCAATTGCTTAAAATAAGTTTTTTCATTTCGCTCATTGGAATACTTATTGGATCTTTTTTGAAAATAATGCATTCACCTTCGGCGGATATAATATTGGAATTTTCAATGCTGCTTTATTTGGTATTTGCTGCGTTAGTTATTTACGAAGTTTATCAATCAAACAAAATAGAAACTACAGAAAAAATAATGTGGTCGGTAGGTGTAATTTTTTTAGGCTCAATTGCCGGAATACTTTATTTAGCAACACGGAGAAAAAGAATTGTAAACAATCTTACGAATACAAACCCAACATCCTCCTTATATGAAAATTAAAAATTGCGTTTTCGCCATCGTTATTATGTTGTTTACAAGCTGTGCAAACACAGAGAATAATAAGAAAATTGTAGGTAATTGGGCGGGCACAGAATGGCTTGTAAACGATGCGCCGGCAACTATGGACGCTTCCAAAGCTTCCTTCAACTTTGATGAAAAAGGAAATTACAGTTTTGATTATGCAGGTACAAAAGAAGAAGGAACTTACAAAGTGGAGAATGATATGCTGTTTACCAAACCTGCCAACCAGCAGGAAATTATGGTAAAGATCTTTAAGCTAACCACAGATAGCCTTGTGTTTGATATGAACAGAGGCGGGCAGGCTGAACGCCTAACACTTCGCAGAAATTAATTCCTTTTACATTTGTTTAAATTTCCTACCATGAAAATATTATTACTACTTTCCCTTTGCTTTCCCTTTGCAGTTTCTGCGCAAACACTTTCTAACGCCGAAGTAACTCGTTGTAAAAAACAGGCTGCAAGCGTTACCATTTACAGAGACAATTATGGTGTGCCGCATATTTATGGTAA
>JANOTH010000227.1:0-9711 GCA_031416275.1 Ferruginibacter sp.
TTGTCTGCATTTGCAGCCACCATTAACACCTGTTTTTTACTCAATGGCGTATAGGGCAATGCTTTAATGGCTTGTATAATAATAACACCCGTAAACATAAAGGCAAAAACAAAACCCGCTCTTCCTCTTTTAAAATAAAAAATTAAATACCAGGCCATTGCTGCTACAGCAATAAAAAGTGTTTGTAATCTGGGATAATCAAAAACCCGAATGTACCATTCTTTGGATGGGAACATGGGCAAGAAAGTTGCACAGAATGTAATGAGTGCAAGTATACAAAATACAATGATTCCCGCACTGTGCAGGTACGGATTATGTGATCTGGATTTTTTTACTGTTGGCAAATTATTGCTTTTGTGATGATGATATTTACTTAAATATTAAAGCTTTATTATGCAATAATATTTAAAAAAAAATTCTTTGACGGATTTTCGGGCAGCCTTTGTTGCCACCAACATTTTAAATCGTTTGCGGTAGAGCGCTCTAGCTTATTTGCTACAAGCTTTTAGTTGTTTAATATTCGGCATGCAACTCTCCAAAGCAGTTTATAAAAGCTTGTTTCATAATTTAGATTGATAATTAAGCCGACATTAACTTAAAGCCCATTGCGGAGCTTGTAAAAAACAGCAACATTTATCCGACAAAAAGTTATAATTATTTCGTGCTTCCTATTTACATAACCCAATCTAACATTGAAGGCTAATTGAACTTCTGCAACTTTTGCAAACTATGCATAAGCTACTGTAGTGTGTTTTTTTAAACGCTGTATTCGCAGCAGCATCACTTCTATTTAAAATTAATCTCAAAGATTTTGCTTTAGCTTTTAGGCATAAAGTTTATTTTTTTAAATTGTAAATTCCTTAGCCCCATTAGAATCCTCGTCGTTAATATATTTACTTCGAGATTATTTTGACTTTTAACTCATATACAGTAACTTTTGATTCGATTGTAAATTCAATCTAGTACCAAATACCCAAATCTAACATGACGCAACCTCAGTTGTCCACCATTTTATTGGATCAAAGCAAAGATCTCTTCTGGATGGTTGATCTTGAATTGCAATTGATTTACGCCAATAAAAGCTACCTCAACCTAATGAGGGAAATGACTGGGGTTGAAAAAAAACTCAATGAGCCAATTTTGGTGGAAGGTTTTGGAGAAGGTTACATTGAAAAATGGAAAGCTTATTACACTCGTGTACTTAACGGAGAATCTTTTGAAATTGAAGAACATTACTCCCAACCACAATCAAACGATATTTATTACGGACAAATAATTTTCGAGCCGTTAACGGACGCTCACAATAAAATTTTTGCTGCTGCATGTCAATCAAAAGACATTACTAAAATAGTAAAACACAGGTCTGAAGGAAACCAGTTAATGGATGCTTCGTTAGATGTTATTTGTACGATAAATGAATTTGGAAATTTTGTTTATGTGAGCGCTGCGTCTTTAGGAAATTGGGGTTATGCCCCTCAAGAACTTGTAGGCAAACCGTATATGGATTTAATAGTAGAAGAAGATTTGCCGAAAACCATTGAAGCAGCAACGGCAATTTTAAAAGGGCAGGATATTTCATCTTTTGTTAATCGTTACAAACACAAAAATGGTGGCATTGCTCACAATTTATGGTCTGCAAGGTGGGATGAAAATACGAAGTTGCTTTATTGTGTGGCTAAAGATGGCAAGGGAAAAGTTGAGCAGGATGAGATAATTGTACAAAGTGAACAACGTTTTAAAGCTCTTGTTCAGGAAGGGGCTGATATGATAAGTATTATTGACAGCAATGGTAAATATATTTATACAAGCCCTACCACAACTGCAATACTAGGCATCACTCCTGAAGAATTTGATGGTAATGCTGTTTGGGACTTTATTCATCCCGATGATATTGAAAGAGCAAGAGGATATATGCTGCGAATATTAACTGAAAGTAAAGTTGTTGCGGAGCCTTTTAGATTGAAAGCTAAAAATAAGGAATGGCGCTGGATAGAAACGGTACTTACCAATATGCTTGATAACACTGCGGTATTGGGAATTGTAGCGAACTCAAGAGATATTACCGAGCAAATTGAACAAGATGAAAAAATTCTCCAAAGCGAACAACGTTTCAAGGCATTGGTGCAGGAAGGTTCTGACCTGATAGGTATACTAGACATCAACGGTGTTTATAGGTACATTAGCCCAACTAGCACTACAATTCTAGGATTTACACCAGAACAACTTGTTGGTAAAAATCCTTTTGATTTTCTACATCGTGATGATGTTGAAAAAACTTTAGCAAGTTTGAAAAAAGTGGTTAATGAACAGAAGGTTTTAGTGGAGCCATTTCGTTTTCAGAATAGTAAAAAAGAATGGCGTTGGATTGAAACTGTGTTGACTAATATGATGGACAATCCCGCAGTTAACGGAATAGTAGCTAACTCCAGAGATATTACAGAAAAAATTGAAGAAAAACAGAGACTAAAATTACTTGAAAGTGTTGTTACAAGTGCTAAAGATGCTATACTAATTACCGAGGCGGAATCTTATGATTTTGGTGGACCTAGAATCATTTATGCAAACGAGGCATTTTGTAAAATGACGGGCTACGAAGCTGCTGAAGTAATTGGCAATTCGCCCGGTATTTTACATGGGCCAAACTCAGACATTGCAGAGCTAACAAAATTAGGCAATGCCATTAAGAATTGGCAATCATGCGAAATAACTGTTACCAATTACAAAAAGAGCGGGGAAGAATATTGGGTAAATTTTACTATACAACCTGTAGCTGATGACAAAGGATGGTACACCCACTGGATCGCAATTGAAAGAGATGTTACTGAGCAAAAAATAAAGGAACAACAAAAAGAATTGCTAACCCAAATAAGTATAAATTTTAGTTCAGAAAATAACTTAAGCGATGCCGCAAAAGAGTTGTGTAAAACGATTCATACATATGGCAATTTTGACCTGGTAGAAGTATGGACAGCGAACCGTGAAAAAACGCACATGCAATTGTTTAGCCATTACCTAGCTGACCCTACTGATGAAAGATTTTATGAGTACACTGTTGATATTAATTCATTTAAAATAGCTGAAAGCCTCGTAGGCAATGTTTGGTCGCAGCAAAAACAACTTGTATGGGATGATGTTGAAAATCAAAACGGTTTTGCAAGACATGATGCGGCATATAAAATTGGACTAAAAGCAGTTTTAGGTATTCCTTTAATTTTTAACAACGAAGCGGTAGGCGTTTTAAATATAGGTTCAAAAAAAGGAGCCGACCATTTAAAAAAATATACTCCAGTATTTAAACATTTAGAAGACTTTATTGGATCTGAATTAAACAGAAAAAAACTTGAAAATGACCTGAATCATTTGTTCGATTCAATACCTGATATCCTCTGCCTGGCAGATTTTGAGGGAAGGTTTCTAAAAATAAATAAAGCGGGCTGTGTTTTGCTTGGCTATACCGAAGAAGAAATATTGTACAATGCTTTTGACAAGTTTGCACACCCTGATGATAAGGATATTTTTACCAACGAAATGCGCCGCTTAGAACATAGAGAAAGCAACTTTACATTTGAAAATCGTTGTGTTACAAAAACCGGAGAGATTGTATGGTTGAGTTGGTATTGCAATTCATCTTTAGAGGAAGGATTAACTTTTGCAACTGCTAAAAATATTACAGAGCGTAAAAAAGCGGAGGTAAGCATCGTTAAGGCCAACGAACGATTTGAAAAAGTAACAGAAGCAACCAATGATGCCATATGGGATTGGGATTTGGTAAATGAAACATATTATCGTTCAAATGCCATTGAAAGATTTTTTGGTAAAAAGACATCTAAATTATTTACCACTGATGATTTTTGGGAAGATAATTTTCATCCTGAAGATGTTGACGAGGTTCGTGATAGTATTGGAGAAGCTATTGCTAACCCGCTTGTGAATCGGTGGGAGAAGGAATACAGGGTTTTTAATGAGGAAGGAAAAATACTGCATGTATCGGATAGGGGTGTAATAACTAGGAACAAAGAAGGAAAAGCGATTCGTATGGTTGGCGCAATGACCAACACTACCGAACAAAAGCAAATGATATTAAAAGTAAGTGAGCTTAATAAATCGCTTCAACAATATGCAGCCGAACTTGAGCGTTCTAATGAAGAATTAGAGCAATTTGCTTTTGTTGCCTCTCACGATTTACAGGAACCGCTGAGGATGATCTCAAGTTTTATGGATCAGCTAAACAGTAAATACAAAGACCAACTTGATGAGAGGGGAAAACAATACATCTATTTTGCTACAGACGGAGCAAAAAGAATGAAACAAATTATACTTGATTTGCTAGAGTATTCAAGATCGAGCAGGCCAACAGAGGGAAAAGAAACCGTGGACTTAAATGAATTGTTTTTTGAATTTAAAAAATTAAGGAGAAAAATTATTGAAGATAAAAAGGCAATAATTACAGCTAATGAGCTCCCTGTTTTGCACACTTATAAAGCAGCTTTAATACAAATACTACATTGTTTGTTAGATAATGCAATAAAATATTCAGCCGATGGCACAGTACCAATAATTGAGGTGAATGCCAACGAACATGAAAAAGAATGGTTGTTTTTAATTAAGGATAATGGAATTGGAATTGACCCCCAGTTTTTTGAGAAAATTTTTGTGATTTTTCAACGCCTTCACAATAAAGAAGATTATGCAGGCTCAGGCATTGGATTATCTATAGCCAAAAGGCATGTAGAATTTTTAGGGGGCAAAATTTGGGTAGAGTCTTTACCGAGGCTAGGCTCAACATTTTACTTCACCATTCCAAAAAAATAAAATGATATGAATATTGGCTTTCCAATAATTGCAATAGGCGCTTCTGCCGGAGGTTTGGAGCCATTGGAGATTTTTTTTGGAACTGCAAATGCAAAGTCTGAATTTGCTTATGTAATTATTCAGCACTTGGCACCTAACCACAAAAGCCTGATGGATGAATTGCTATCCAGGCATACCCAATTGCCCATACATGTAATAGAAGACGGGCTCGTAATAGAAAAAGGAAGCATTTATTTAAACCCGCCTAAAAAATTTGTAGAAATAAAAGATGGGAAGTTTGTACTAACGGAAAAAGAAGATAGAAAATTGAGTTTCCCGATAAGTAGTTTTTTTAACTCACTTGCAGAAAACTTATTGGAAAATGCATGTGCCATTATTTTATCTGGTACAGGTAGTGATGGATCTGAAGGAATAAAATACATTAAAGAAAAAGGTGGGTTGGTACTTGTTCAGGATCCTGATGAAGCAAAGTTTAATGGCATGCCTAATAGCGCCATACTTTCAGGCTCAGCAGATAAGGTTTGCTTGGTTAACTTAATGCACAATGAAATTAACAGCTTCTTTAAAAACAAACATATTCTTGATAAGAGCGAAGATATTTCAGATATTACCAATCCTGTTATTCCAAAAATTTTAAAAAGTATTCTCAGCCATATCGATGTAGATTTTACAGGCTATAAATTCACTACTGTAAACCGAAGAATTTACAGGCGAATGAATCTGTTGGATTTTACGGCTATGGAGGATTATTATGATTATTTAAAAAAAACGCCAAGCGAAGCACCCCTTATTGCAAAAGAATTACTAATAGGTGTAACACGATTTTTTAGAGATGAGGAAGCTTTTGATATACTAAAAGATAGAGTGATACCAAAACTGGTAGAAGATAATTTTGATACCAAAACAATAAGGGTATGGGTGCCGGCATGCTCAACCGGCGAAGAAGCATATACCATTGCAATTTTGATAAAAGATTATTTGCGGGTAAACAAACTACAATTTGATGTAAATATTTTTGCTACAGATTTGGATAGAGATGCCATTAAACTTGCAAGCAATAGAATTTTTCCTGAAAGTATTAACGCTGAAATTCCGCAGGAATATCTAGCAACTTATTTTATTCCACAGCGAGCTGGTTATTCTATTGTAAAAGAAATTAGAGAAATGATTGTGTTTTCTGTACACAACGTTATTCAAGACCCACCATTTAATAAAATTGATCTTGTAAGCTGTAGAAATTTTCTTATTTATTTAAATGAAACCATACAGCAACAGTTGTATGTATTGTTTCAATATTCATTAAAAACAAACGGGTTTCTATTTTTAGGATCTAGTGAAAATTTAGGTGCATCTGATCAGGAGTTTATAGAATTTAATAAAAAATATAAAGTTTTTGTAAACAGAGAGAATAAGAAGTTTATTAAAACGCAACAATTGGTTAGTAGGAAAAATAAAGACTCAATTTACCCTCCGCAAAACCCTGTAAATATTACTGCCCCTATTAACGTAAATAGAAATAAATTATTAAGCGAAATACAACATTCCCTCATACAGGAATATGTGCCTGATTCGATTGTGGTAGATGAGCAATTCAGTTTATTGCATACCTCAGGCAATGTTACCCAATGGTTAAAACTGCCCTCGGGGGAAATAAGCTCAAATGTATTAAAAATGTTACCGGCTTCATTAGCCATGCCGATAGAAGTAGTGGTAGCAAAAGTTTTGCAATCTGGTAAGCCAATCGTTTTAACTGATATAAAAATTACAGACGATTTAAAGTTACATTTTGATGATAAAAAATCGCTCAACATACATATCCGTAGAAAAGAACTTATTGCAGGCAGTTACCATTTATTCATCACATTCCAAGCGCTAAACGAAAATCCTAAAAATGAAAAAGTAGAAAAAATAAATGTAAGCAATGTATCAAAAGATAAAATAAATACACTCGAGCGAGAGCTTAGAATAAACAGAGAAACACTGCAAACTACCATTGAAGAATTGCAATCGAGCAACGAAGAGTTGCAGGCCGCAAACGAAGAACTTCAAAGCTCTAACGAAGAACTGGAATCGGTGAACGAAGAATTGTACACCGTAAATGCTGAATTTCAACAAAAAAATGCAGACTTATCAGAAGCCAATGATGACCTTAATAATTTAATACAGAGCAGCGATTTAGCATTGCTATTCCTTGATTTAAATTTAAATATTCGAAAATATTCACCTGCACTTAAAAAAATATTAAAGTTAGAAGAACACGATATCGGTAGAAACATCAGCCATTTTAGAGGTAAAATTCAACTTGAAAATTTTTTAGAGCACATTGCAACTGTGTTGGAAAATCTTGTGCCGTTTGAAAAAAAGATAGAAGATATTTCGGGCATTGAATACCTGCTTAAAATATCTCCATTTAAAAGTCGTAAAAATGAAATACAAGGTATCATTCTTGTTTTTGTAAATCTTACGCAAGCTAATAAATTAAAAAAAGCATTGGAGTTGTCAGATAAAGCATTGGTTGATTTTAAATCGATACACGCAGACCAAACTGAAATTTCAAAGCTTATTGCAAACAACCTTAGAGATATGGTTTGCATTATTGATAAAAATGGACTAATAGAATATTGCTCTCCGTCGGGAACAGAAACTACCGGTTACGCTCTTGAAAAATTATACAAACTCAATTTGTTTAGTAGAATTCCGAACAAACAACAAAAGGAATTATGGAAAAACGTTACTTCGAAATTTCATGAAAATACAGAAGTAGGTTTAATACAGTTTGAATTTAAAAATGCTAAGGGCAACATGCGTTGGTTTGAATCTAACCTACGACTCATCAAACAAAACAAATTAGTTGACGATAAATTTTTGCTTACCATAAGGGATATTCATGATAGGAAATTGAGAGAAATTGAATATCAAAAAATGTCGTTGATTGCAGAACAAACAAGCAGCGCTGTGCTAATTACAGATAGCAATGGCTGTATAACCTACGTGAATGATTCGTTTGAAAAAATGACAGGCTTTGCTGAATCAGAAATACTAGGCAAAGACCCGGGACAATTATTACAGGGAGGAGAAAGTGATGTAGAAACTGTAAAATTAATGGCATCATCTATAAGTAAACAAAAGCATTTTGACATTGATGTTATTAACTACAACAAACTAGGTGAAAAGTATTTTGTTAACATAAAAGCAGAACCTCTGTACGATAAAGAAAATAATTTTCTTGGGTTCTTCTCTATTCAAAATGATATAACTAACCAGCACGATCAAAGAAACCAAATACACATTTTAAACCAACAAATAAAAGACCAGTTTCAAAAATTAGAAGAGGTGAATAATGCGCTGGAAGAATTTGCATACGTTGCATCACACGATTTAAAAGCACCTATTAGGAGTATAAGCGGGCTGTTAGAAATCATTAGAAAAAAAGGAGATAATTTAGATAAAGAGAAACGTGAGCAGTATTTTGAGGTCATCATTTCATCTTCAAAAGAAATGAACAGATTGATTGACAACCTGCTGGAATATTCAAGAACAGGCGTATTGAAAGAGGTATTAGAAAAAATTAATCTGCCGAAAACTACCGAAGAAATTGTTAAACAATTTGAAATTGATTTACAGAAATTAAATGGAGAAATAAAGTTTGAAACACAGGTAGAAGAACTGGAAGTTTATCCAATTTTATTTAAACGCTTAATGACCAACCTAATTAGCAATGCAGTAAAATACAGAGGTGATAAAAATCCACTCATTAAAATTTCTTGCTTAAATGAAGCAGATTATGTAACCTTTGCAATAGCTGATAATGGAATAGGAATACCTGCAGATCAATTTGAAAATATTTTTAAAATCTTTAAAACCATTAACCCTAATAAAGACAGCAATGGCATAGGGTTATCGGTTTGTAAAAAGATTATAGAACTTCATAAAGGTAGAATTTCAATTGAATCAAATGTAGGTATTGGTACTACAATGAATTTTAGCATACCTAAAAATTAAAACCAGTATTGTGAATACAACGCTTACCCACATATTATTGGTTGAAGATAATGATGGAGATATTTTTCTTACCAAAGAAGCTTTTGACGAATGCAAAGTAAAGACAGCCATAAGTGTTGCAAAAAACGGTAAAGAGGCACTCGATTTTTTGTTTCAAAGAGATGCATTTGTTGATGCAAAGAAACCTGATCTTATTTTGCTGGATATTAATATCCCCATATTTAATGGGCATGAGGTTTTGCAGCAAATTAAAGCTGATGCAAATCTTAAAAAGATTCCTGTAATAATGCTTACCACTTCATCTAACCAAAAAGATATTGATAAGGCATACGAGAATGGTTGTAATAGCTACATTAAAAAGCCCCTCGAAATCAGTGAGTTTTTAAACGTTATTTTAAAGATTGAAGAATTTTGGCTGCAACTAACTACTTTGTCTAAATAGTTTTGTTTTACATTTCTTTGTTGATAAAGTAAAAATTATACTACGCTACGTTTAGTACTTCTACTTTGAAATATAACGCTATTACAATAGCCCTCCAAGGGCGAAGATTTTTGTCATCCCCTGCTTCGTAAAAGTTTACTGTGTTTAAGATGTATGATTTTAACAACAGTTACAACAGTTAATCTTGCCGCCAATTAAATAATTATATAAACTAAACCTTAGTCTATTTCCCCTCCGCCAGAATTATCCATTTTAACCAACGGAAAAAATTGACGTGCCGTTCTAATAAACCCCGACTATTTATTTTAAGTAATAAAAAATTTTTGTAGCCGAAGAAACGCTACAAAATTCCTAACGCATTACTACTAAACTCGGTACAATATCCTGTTAATTTTTGTGTTATAACTAATAGAACTTAACCCCTAACACATGAAAAGCTACCTACTACTAATGCT
>JANOTH010000228.1:0-4464 GCA_031416275.1 Ferruginibacter sp.
AAAAGAAATACAAGATGCGCATGAATTACTTCCTTCATTTTTAGGAAAATCAGCACCAATACTTTTTGCTGTTGCACTTATTGCAGCAGGGCAAAGCAGCACTGTTACAGGTACACTTGCCGGGCAAATAATTATGGAAGGATATCTAAGTCTAAGAATTAACCCATTATTGCGTAGGCTCATAACGAGAATGGTGGCTATTGTACCAGCGCTGATTGTTATTTTAATTTATGGCGAAAAAGAAGTTGGTAGCCTGTTGGTAATGAGCCAGGTTATATTGAGTATGCAATTAGGCTTTGCCGTAATTCCATTAATATATTTTGTAAGCGATAAAAAAACAATGGGCAAATTTGCCATTAACAACCTCACTAAAATTACGGCGGGTGCTATTGCAGCCGTTTTAGTTTATTTAAATTTAAGATTACTGGTTGAAAAATCGTTGGTGATTTTTAATGAAGATGCAATGTGGCCCAAATTATTATTGATAGCCGCCGCTATGTTTTTTGGAAGCATTTTGATTTACATTACATTTTTTCCATTATTTAGAAAGAAGGATATACAAAAATCAATTGCAATGCATACGGCGGAAAATCTATTGCCTGAATTAATAATACCGACTTACAATACCATAGCGATAGCTTTAGATTTTAGTAAAGATGACCATAAAATATTAGCTTATGCGCTTGGGCAGGGCAACGAACAATCCAATTATTTATTAATACATGTGGTTGAAAGTGCATCGGCAAATTTGTGGGGTGAAAATAGCAATGATAATGAAACATCAAAAGACAAAGAGCAATTGGAAGCCTATGTAAACCAACTTCAAATGAAAGGTTTAAAAGTTACTGCTGAGCTTGGCTATAAGAGCCGAGTAAAAGAAATTGTTAGAATTGTTAAGGAGAAGAAAGCTGATTTAATTGTAATGGGTGCGCATGGTCACTCAGGAGTTAAAGATATTATCTATGGTGAAACCGTTAATGCAGTACGGCACGAAGTTAAAATACCTGTGTTAATTGTTACTTTGTAATGAGCGGAACTTTTTCTGCGAAGAAAGTATTCCATTTTTTTTGCTTATCTTCTAATTGCCCGTTCATAGTTTGACCATCGTAATCATCCTGCATTTTATTCATCATATCGCAGCACTCCTTATAAATTTTAGGTAATACAGAATTTATGTTTGCTGTAGTGATAACTGTATTTTTTATTTTATTCATAAAAATTCCCGCAGCTAAATAACTTACATCAAAATGATGTTGCTCATGGTTTAAGATGTATGGAGTTGTTTTCCCCGGTCTAACCCAAGATCCCTTTTTATTAAAGTAACAATACACAGAAATATTAATTTCGCCTTTACCAGCGGATGAATTCATGTTAGCTTTATAACCAAAACCTGAAGCAGTAATTGCAGCAACAGGGCTTGGAGGCCCCGGCACTCCTTTAAAATCATCCCACACAAGTTTTTTTTCTGGATTATAATAAATAGTATTGCTCTTGTTCATTTCTGTCTGTTCAGTCCAATAAATATTTGTCGTTACCTGCGCCATTGGTAACATGTAAATAAGCATCGAAATAAAAGCTAGAGAGAAATATTTCATTTAAAATAATTTTTTCGAAAGCCAAAAAAACAACAATTTTTCAACAAGAAATAATAATAGAAATACAATTAGTAATCAATTAACAGCATAATGGAATCGCTTTGTAGCAAGCCAAGAAGAGGATTATAATCTTTCTTTGATTTTCTCCACCAGTACATCAACATTAATTTTTTCCATACAATTAAAATGGCCCAATGGGCATTTATTTAATCCGTATTTGCTGCAAGGCTGGCATCTTAAATTAAGCACAATATTCTCATATACCGGCTTCTGTTGGTTGCTTAAAAAATTATTTCCATAATATGGCTCAACATCAAGGTCAGGTGTTGTACCTCCCCATAGCGCTATTACAGGCCGTTTTAGCGCACAGGCTATATATTGCATCCCTGTGTCGTTACTAACTACAAGCTTAGCTTTTTTAATAATATCTGCAGACTCACTAATATTAAATTTACCGCAGGCATTATAAATCTTTAATGGATTGGTTGCAGCAACAATAACTCCATTTGCTGTATCTTCTTTGCCTCCGAGTAAAATAATTGGATGATCAATTTTATTACACAGTTCAATAATTTTGTGAGCAGGTAAGCGCTTGGTAAAATAAGTAGCGCCTATTACAATTACAAAATAACCTGCCAAATGTCCGGTGGGAATATCGTCAGGCTTTACTTCATATTGTGTTGCAATAAAATAGTCTAACCCGCCACCATCATCTTTTACTCCTAATGGCAACACCGCATCAAGGCTACGTTGAGTTATATGCCTGTTAGGCATTACATCAATATTTAACTGAGTGAGTAAAAATTTTTTAAAAGTAAGTTTGTCAATTGTGTGTGTATCTCTGGAGAGAACGCTCTTAATTTTATTGCTCCGAATGTTATTATGCAGATCAATAACATGATCATAATTTTCAGCTTTTAACCTAACAAGCAATTCATCCATATTGTTATCATAATAAAAAAATTTGCCGATATATGGATTTGCAGCAGTAACAATTTTGTAAGAAATTTTTGTCAGAAAATGTACTTCAGCATCGGGCAATTGCTTTTTTACACAGCGAAATACGGGACTTGCCAAAACAATATCACCTATCGATGAAAAACGAATAATAAGTATTTTTTTTGCCAAGGGGACGTACTTTATTCTTCAATAAAATTTAAATCTTTACCAAAAGTTTCTTTCGTAAAATATGCAGCGGTAATACTTATAGCCATAACAATAACACCTACCCAAATAGCAGCATTTATGTAGGAGGTAAAATTTTGAAATCCGTTAAACAACAATAACATTAATGGCAAAGCTCCTCTCACCATATTTGGTATTGTTGTAGCAGCACTAGCCCTTAAATTAGTTCCAAACTGTTCTGCAGCCATAGTTACAAAAATGGCCCAAAAACCTGTACTAAATCCTAAAGCTGCACAAATGAAATACATAGTGGCGGCTGACCCTCCAGTTTTTTGAGTAAAATATAAAACGATTGAAATTACCGTGAAGGAAAAGAAAATAAAAAGCGCCTTCTTTCTACTCTTCAGCCAATGGCTCACGAGCCCAACCAACACATCTCCCAAAGCAATACCTACGTAAGCAACCATAGTAGATTTTTTGGGTAATATTTTCTCATCGAGCCCAAACTGTTCGCCAAAATTATTAGAGAACGCAATCAGTATTCCAATTACATACCATGTAGGTAAGCCAATTAAAATGGCCAATAAATATTTTTTAAAACGAGTTTTGTTATTTAAAAACATTAGAAAATTTCCTTTCGCAACCTTCATTTCCTGTACTGCTTTGTACATGCCGCTTTCAAAAACAGATACCCGCAGCAGCAGCAAACAAAAACCTAAACCACCGCCTATAAAATAACATGTACGCCAATGAAATTTTAATGAAATAAAATACGCAGCAACAGCGCCTGTTAAACCAATGCCCGCAACCAACGATGTACTTAATCCTCTTTTTTCTTTTGAAACAAGTTCGCTTACTAAAGTAATTCCCGCTCCTAATTCGCCCGCAAGCCCAAGCCCTGCTACAAAACGAACCAATGCATATTGGTTAGGCGTTTGCACAAAACCATTTACAATATTTGCTATGCTATATAAAATAATGGAACCAAACAGTACACTTAATCTTCCTTTTTTATCGCCAAGTACACCCCAAATAATACCACCAATAAGCAACCCAATCATTTGAATGCTGATGATAAATTCTCCTTCTGATTTTATTTGTGCTGCATTTAACCCAAGGTCAGTAAGACTATCAACCCTTACTATATTAAACAAAAGAAGGTCGTAAATATCTACAAAATAACCAAGTGCTGCCACAATCACAACAACATTAATAATTGAAGCTGAAGAAGTTTTTTGCATCAATAAAAAATTAAACTTTATCCTTTTGGCCTTTTACCTTTCCAAATATAATTTTAAGAATTACAGGAGCAGTAGTTACTAAAACAATCCCTACAACAATTACCTCTAAATGTTCCCGTAAATCAAAATCAAATTGTTTTAAAAACAGTTCTTGTAAATAATGGCCCGCAAATAACATGGTAAAAACCCAAAGTACACAGCCAAGGATATTGTAGTAAGTAAATTTTTTCTTCTCCATACCAACTATACCTGCAACTATTGGTGCAAAGGTTCTTACAATTGGTAAAAACCTAGCCATTACGATTGCGCCACCCCCATGTTTATCGTAAAAATCTTTTGCCTGAAACAGGTATTTTTTGCGAAAGAAAAAAGTATCTTTTCTTTCAAAAAGAAAGGGGCCACTTTTTCTGCCAAACCAATAGCCTACAAAGTTCCCTATAATTCCTGCTATAGAAATTATTACGCCTAAAACTATTAAATTTATGAATGCCCCACCATTAAAG
>JANOTH010000229.1:0-7001 GCA_031416275.1 Ferruginibacter sp.
AAAACGCAGAAGTATTACATTTATTTTTTTCGAAGAAAAAAAACAGGTTAAAAATTACTGCTGCCGAACCGCTTGTAATTAAAAATAATGCGCTCGGCTACAACATAAAATATACCATTGATTCATTTACGCATGAATACAATACCGGCACTAGTGTTTATTCAGGCTCTCCGTTGTATGAAGAAATGCAGGGCGACAGTGTACAAATAGCAATGTGGCAAGCCAATAGAATAGCTGCCTACAATGGCTCGCTTTTGCATTTTATGAGAAGTGTTTACAATAAGGAATTAGAAGATCAGCAATTTGAAATTCAGTTTATTATTCAACAGAATGGAGCAGACAATGCCATTAAATTAGGAGACGCATATGGTGCTATGAATTTTGAAAAAGATGACAGCACACAAACGGTTGAGGTGATGCCTAACCAACAAAATGTTGGAATTTTATTTATGGGAGAAAAACCTGTGGATGCCTATATATTAACGCACCCAACAGAGCCCAAAGATTTTAAGTTTTCTATGCTTGGGTTTAAACTTTATGAGAGTATTGTTATAGAACAAAATGGTTATTTCTACGATCAAAATGATCTTTCTATTAGTGGTTATTGGGCATGGGAAAAAGTTGCCGAGCAGTTGCCCTATGATTACAAAAAAGACTAAAGATAATAGACACAAGATTTTCAAAAAAAAAAGGAATATGTTTTGAAGTATTATCTTATTTATTATACTTAAGATTTCTTCATAACCTTATCCCACAACTGCGGTATTCTTTTCACCCAAATCATTTCTCTTTTTACAGCACTTGCTTCTTGCGCAGGTGCACCCCAATAGGTTTTATTTCCTTCCAAATCTCCACCAACACCTGTGCGACCAAGTAACACAGCATTTGCACCAATGGTTAGTGTTTTGTTTACTATACAGCCGCCCCAAATAGTTACGCCATCTTCAACTGTAACACAACCTGCCACAACAACATTTGCAGCCACTAAACAATTTTTGCCAAAAACAGTATCATGCCCTACATGTATAAGGTTATCAAAACGGCTACCTTTTCCAAGTCTTGTATCGTGTGTTACGCCTCTATCAATGGTGCAGTTTGCACCAATTTCTACATCATCTTCAATAATTACGGTGCCGCAGCTGGGCATTTTTTTATACCAAACTTCTCTCTCCTTTTTTGTATTGTAGTAAAATGCATCGCTGCCAATTACAGTACCCGCCTGTATTACAACATTGTTACCAATGGTACAGTGGTCCATAATGGTAACATGTGGGTGAATAATGCAATTGCTGCCTATCGTTACATTGTTGCCGATAAAGGCAGTAGGGCAAATGTAAGTGCCTTCCCCAATTGCAGTACTGTTTATTTCTTTTGTTGCTTTTGTAAATGGTCGGTAATGATCAACTATTTTACAATACGCTTCAAAGGGATTTTGAGTGATGAGTAACGCTTTACCTATAGGAACTGAAACCTCTTTGTTTATGATAATGAATGTAGCATTGCTGTTTATGCTTTTATCATAATATTTTGGATGATCTACAAAAGCAAGATCGCCCACTTCTACCCTGTTTAATTCATTGATACCTTTTGCATAACCACGGTTGTCACCAACAATTGTTGCATTTATTAAGCTTGCAATTTCTGCTATGTTTACAGGACTTGAAAAATTCATTTTCGATTTTTTTTAAAGGTATGATCGATTATTAATTAGAAATAATTTCTCCAAATTTTTGTGATGCTTTTTCGCTATCAAATTGTGTTAGATAAATTGTAGCTTTTTGCAAAAGTTGTTTTCGCAACACTTCATCTTTATAAATCAGTTGAAGTTGTAATGCTAAACCTTCTACTGAAGCCGCAGCATAGGCAACTGTTGACTTAAATAATAAATTATTGGTTTCTGTATCAGCTGCAATAACAGGCACATTATATTGGAGCGCATTGTAAACTAGGTTTCTGTTTTTATGGTCACTAAAATTTATATAAGAAAAAGCCGCCGCTATAAGGAGGAGCAGGTTTTGATCGGTTTCTTTTATTAGCACCACTTCGTTTCTATATTTATAATTTTTAAAATCAGGCAACAGTTTTTCATCAATATCATTTTCAAAAAGTAGCACAAGTTTTAAGCTTGTTTTTTGCCATTTCTTTAATTGAGAAAAAGATTTTAATACGGTAATGATATTTGCTTTTGATGTAGCATCTACTCTAAATAAATAATAATCAAATCCTGCTGTGTATTTGTTTCTTATACCTTCAATATCATCCCAACTAAATATTTTGTTGGCTTCAATCAAACCAAAATGTAGTGTTTGTACTTTATCCTTGTTAGTCGGAAAGTGTTTGTTAACGGTTTCTCCTATTACATCATCAACTACAAAAATTTTTTGAGCTAGAGCTATTGCGTTGGCTAACCTTTTCTTAAAAATACTGTTTCCGTCATTTAGCAAATCTTTGGTTTCTAAAAATAAATATTGCTTTACTAAGGCGTCGGATGCCAACATACCTGAATTGCTAATAAATGTACTGATACTGTATTTCAAAATTAGCTTTGGTAGTTTGTAATTATACCAAAAATATAAAAGCACTTTGTTTGTTGGCCGTGGATTAATATTAACCTGATAACAGTTTTGTGAAAGATTGGCTAGCGGCAGATTTGAAAAGAAAATGAACTTTTGTGTGGGTTGTAAAGCTGCCGTTTTTTTTAAAGCAAACAACAATAAACTTTGCTCAATATCTTCTCCCCAAATATGTGCACCAATAACCATTTTGCAAAGGTAAAAGCAGAATAGCAAGTAATACCAACTATTTTAAAAACAGCTTTTGAGCTGCAATTATTTCAGCACTTTTAATTTTACTGTTTCTATTCGGGTATCGCTCATGCTTTGAATATTAAATTCATAGTTGCCAATAATTATTTTTTCGTTGGCTTGAGGTATATCTGCATTGCGTTGCACTATAAAGCCTGATAACGTCTCCGCTGTTTCATCCTCAGGAAACTCTAACCCATACTTTTCAGCAATAAAATCAAGCTCCATTCTGCCACTGAATAAATATTCGTTATCGGTAAGTTGTTTATCTACAAATTCCTCTACATCATCGTATTCATCTTTTATTTCACCAAAAATTTCTTCAAGTAAATCTTCCATCGTAACAATTCCTGCAGTACCACCAAACTCATCTATTACCCATGCAATAGATTTTCTTTCTTTTGTGAACTTTGCCATTAAATCCGTCGCACTCATTGTTTCGGGCACCGTTGGTATTGGCAACATAATTTCCTGTAGCGTTGCAGGGCTTTTAAAAAGATCCAGCTGGTGCACATAGCCAAGAATATTATCAATATTTTTCTCATAAATAACGAGCTTACTCAGCCTCGATTCTATAAAAACTGCTTTAATTTCTGCAATAGAAGTTTCGTTGTTTACGCCTACAATTTCTTTACGAGGCACAAGGCATTCCCTTATTTTAACGTCACCAATAGATAAAGCATTTTCAAACAATTCTTTATTTATATCAGACGATTCTTCTTCGTTGTGCATTTTATTTTGTTGCAGATAATGCTCTAAATCTACCTTGCTAAAAATTTCTTTTTTATCGCTGATTTTTACATTGAAGATGTATTTCAATATCCATTCGGCAATGCTTACGAAAACTGAGGCTACAGATGAAAATAGGGAATAAACAAATTGTACAATGTAGGTTACAAAACCATTAGAAAGAATACTGTTGTTGCGTGCTCTAAATAAAGCCTTACATAAAAACTCTACAAAAAGAATAATGATAGTGGAAACAACTGTTTCGAAAAACAGTTTAATCAGATAAAAATAATTTGCGAAAGAAGGTTTTAAACGAACCTCTACACTATGCCACAATGGGTAAAGCAACTCGCCGATTAATAAGCCATAAATAACAAGTAAGATATTAACGAGTACCAGTATAGTTCCTATAAACTTTGCAGGATGTTCGGCATAATTACCCCAAATTTTTCCTGCATAGCTACCCTGCTTTTTGTTAAGCTCCAGCGATAATTTATTGGCAGATACAAAAGCAATTTCTATTCCTGCAAAAAAACCAATAAAAAGGAGCGAAACCAATATGGCACCTAAGGCTGAAATAGACATTTCCATAATATAAAAATACGTAATTGAAAATTACCTGTTTAAAAACTCTCCTACAATTAGCTCAGCATCTATGCACGCAGTTTTTAAATCTGCGTTTACAACTGTTCTGTCAAAATGATCTTTAAACGATAATTCGTATGATGCTTTGTTTACCCTTGCTGCTAGTGATTCTTCCGATTCGGTTCCTCTGCCTTCCAACCTCATTTTTAATTCATTTACTGATGGCGGCTCAATAAATAAAGTAAGTGTGCCTTCGTTAAATTGTTGCTGTACGTGAATGGCGCCCTTTACATCTATATCAAGCACAGGTATTTTGCCTGCTTCCCAAATGCGCTGCAACTCGGCCTTTAAAGTACCGTAATATTTTCCCTCGTACACCATTTCCCACTCTACAAATTCGTTGTGTTGTATTTTGTATTTAAAATCTTCCCCGCTGATAAAATAATAATCAACACCGTTTTTTTCTGTTCCCCTTGGTTGCCTTGTTGCTGCAGAAATCGAGAAGGTGAGTACAGGGAACTTCTCCATCAAATACTTTGTGATAGATGTTTTTCCTGCTCCGGATGGTGCCGTTATGATTAGAATTTTATTCATTTAATAGTATTGAGATATTAGTATTGAGATTTTAGTTTTTAATACGGTGGCTATTTTTATTGTCCAAACAAAGAAGCCGCTTTCGTCAACATCGTTGTGTTATGTTAATCCCGAATATCGGGACTCACTTGTACGTCATACCATTAATCATCTTTAATTGTGCAATAGGTTTTGTTATATCAATTGGTTTAGACTATTACACAATCTTCTCCTTTTCCTCCCCCTGCGGGGGAGATAGAGGGGGCCTACACTATATCCTCACTATATCTGCCCCCAGCGCCCTTAAACGTCCATCAATATTTTCATAACCTCTATCAATCTGTTCTATATTTTGTATTGTGCTTTTACCTGATGCGCTAAGTGCTGCAATTAGTAAAGCTACCCCTGCTCTAATATCAGGACTGCTCATGGTTATGCCACGCAATTGCTTTTCTCTTTCTAAACCAATAACTACTGCACGGTGTGGATCGCAAAGAATTATTTGTGCACCCATTTCAATTAATTTATCTGTAAAAAACAAACGGCTCTCAAACATTTTTTGGTGGATGAGAACACTGCCGTGCGCCTGTATAGCTGTTACCAAAACAATACTTAATAAATCAGGCGTAAAGCCCGGCCATGGGTTATCGTAAATGGTCATAATGCCTCCATCTAAAAATTTATTTATCTCATATTTATCCTGAGCAGGCACATGTATATCATCGCCAATAATATCTAACTGAATACCTAATTGCCGAAATTTTTCAGGAATAATTCCAAGCTCCGCCACAGCAGCATTTTTTATAGTAATAGCACCCTGTGTCATTGCAGCAAGGCCAATAAAACTACCTATTTCAATCATATCGGGCAACATCGTATGTGTTGTTCCCTTTAAACTTTCTACCCCATTAATTACAAGCATGTTGCTGCCAATGCCTTGTATGCTAGCACCCATGCGCACAAGCATTTTACTAAGCTGTTGAATGTAAGGTTCGCAGGCTGCATTGTAAATAGTGGTCGTTCCTTTTGCTAAAACCGCTGCCATCAAAATATTTGCTGTACCCGTTACACTTGGTTCATCGAGCAACATATAACAACCAATTAATTCATCTGCCCGCAGGGCGAAAAAACCTGTGTCGCTGTTGTAAGAAAATGTTGCTCCGAGTCTTTCGAACCCTACGATATGCGTGTCTAATCTTCTGCGCCCAATTTTATCGCCGCCGGGTTTTGGTAGATAGGCTTTCTTAAACCTTGCAAGCAATGGTCCGGCAAGCATTACAGAACCTCTCAGTCTGCCACTTTTTTTAAAATAACCTTCGCTTTGTAAATATTCAACATCTACATTATCTGCTTGAAACACATAACTGTTGGCTCCGGTTTGCTCCACCTTTACACTCATTTCTATTAATAATTCTATTAAAAGATTTACATCAATAATATTTGGGACGTTGTTTATTTCTACAGGCTCCGCAGTAAGCAAGACCGCACTTAAAATTTGCAGTGCTTCATTTTTTGCACCTTGTGGTGTTATTTCTCCCTGTAATTTGTTGCCTCCTTTTACTTCAAATATGGCCATTGATAAAACGTTGTTTTAAAAAAATATTTATGAGCTTCAAACTTCTTTAAAAAATACGGTATAAAAAAACCGGCAGAGAAAACCCGCCGGCAGTATTTTATTTTTTATTGAATTAAAATCTCTTTTTAAAATTTCTGTTATTGTTGGCACGTGGGTCTCTACCGCTACTTCCATCTCTGTTTCCTCCGCCTTGACCGCCCTGTGCATTGTTTCTGTTGTTATTTCCCGGACCGTTATTTCTGTTGTTGTTTGGTCGGTTGTTATCTCTGCCACCAAAATTCTTACGGTATTGGTTTCTGCCTGCAGGGTATTCATCTCTTTCAATACGAGGTGCCTGGTGCTTTACAAAAGGGCGGCTGTTAAAGGCAAGTTCACCCTCCGTCATATCACTCAGTTCGTTTTGAATACTGTCATCATGCACCAATTCTTTATGCCAGTTGCTGTAAGTAAGCTTCATGTAATATGCAATGGCATTGGCAAATCCTTGTTTTTTGTCAGGATTTTCTTCCTTCAATGCCTTATCAATTACAACTTCAATATTTTTACCAAGGTGGTTAAACTTTGGATATCTCTTTGGGTAAGGAAGCACTTCGGGCTTTGCCTTTAATGTTTCTCTTGTTGGTATTGGATATGGACTCTCAACATCCAATGTAAAATCGCTTATTAGAAAAAGATGATCCCATAATTTATGGCGGAAATCTTCAACATTTTTTAAGTGTGGATTTAAAAAACCC
>JANOTH010000230.1:0-2148 GCA_031416275.1 Ferruginibacter sp.
GGAAAAGAGACTGAGTTTGCAACCGTAATTGTATTTGTAAGAAAAGGAAAAGGAGGTTTTATGTATATACACAACGAAGTAACGAGGCAGAAAATGAGCATCAAAGAAAGGATGTTACTGGAGGTGGCAAAAAGTATTGAAATAGCTTATGCATTGTGTAACATCTTTACGATGTATGGTGTAGATATGGAAGTGCACGCAGATATAAATACCAACCCAAGTTTTAAAAGCAACGATGCTTTAAAAGAAGCAATGGGCTATATACAAGGAATGGGTTTTGCATTTAAAGCCAAGCCGGAAGCCTTTGCCAGCAGCAGTTGTGCAAATAAAGTTGTTCAGTAGCGCAGCTTGATTCCAACTAAATCATTTTAAAAATTAAGTGAAAAAAATAATAACTTTTTTCTAGGGGCATTCTCTGCTCCAAGCAGAAATAAAAAATTGAAAAATGGAAAATTTATATAAACAAAAAGTATTTAGCGGGCATATGATGTTTGACAGAACTTTTGTGGATTCAAAAGCATTGTTCTTATACTGGTTTAATATGCTTCCAAGTATTCATTACATGAACCAGATAGACGGAGAGAAAGCTTTCACACTTTTTAAAGAAACATTTGTTGAGAAAATAAAACATGTACATCAATACAGATGGTACAAAACCAAACAGAAAAAGTTTCAATTTGATAAAACAATTATTGTTTTAGAAAATAACTGTGTGGTAGAATTTGATGATAATTATTGCGAAATATTGCACGATGGAACTGAGGAAAACTTTGTAGCAGAAGTTACCATGCTTGTAAACAGATTTAAGGAAAGACAAAGAAAACAACCTTTAGAAATAAATCTAATTGTGCAAAGCAACAATACGCTTGACCTGAAAGCCATGGAAATTAAGCGCACAAAACTAGATCTGAATTTATTTTATGAAGACGAGTTTGCAGAAACGGATGACATCATAACCAAGCGGCTAAACAAGAAAAACGACAAAGGGATTGTGTTGTTGCACGGCTTGCCGGGTACAGGTAAAACAACTTATCTGCGTTACCTGATAGGAAAGATAAAAAAGCGGGTATTGTTTCTTTCGCCCAATGTTGCAAGTAATTTAATGAACCCAGATTTTATTGAGTTGCTGATAGATAATCCGAATACTGTTTTGATTATTGAAGATGCAGAAAATATTATTATGGACAGAAAATATGAAAGCAGCTCGTCAGTATCAAACTTGTTGAATATTTCAGACGGCTTGCTGGCAGATTTTTTAAACGTGCAGCTGATATGTACTTTCAACAGTGCATTGACAATGGTTGACAGTGCATTAATGAGGAAAGGAAGATTGATTGCGAAGCACGAGTTTGGAAAACTGAGTATGGAGAAAGCGCAGCGATTATCCGATCATTTAGGATTGAAAAATAGTATCAACAAACCGATGACGATCGCAGAAATTACCAACCCAAATGACAAAGATTATGCAACGGAGAAAGTGAGGGTAATGGGGTTTAGGAGGGAAGAGGTGATGAGTAATTAAAAATTAACCACAAAGCACACAAAGTAGAAATTCACAAAGGTCACAGAAACCCTTTGTGCACCTATTGAAAACCCTTGTGCCTTTGTGGTTCAAACAAATAAAATGAGCAAATTAAAATTAACAGGAAAACAAATAAGAGCTATTGGTTACGATGAAGGGCCAGTAGTAAGTGTAGCCATGCATAGCATGTGTACACATTTTAAACACAGCACCGAAGCAGAGGCTTTGCAAATATTAGCAGAAGTATTGGCTGCACCAGAAAATTATTTGGCAGATGAAAAATTAGAAAAGATTGCCAATTTTCTAGTGGCTGCAAAAGTCCCTCCTGAGGAGGGATTTAGGGAGGCTACTCCTTTAAATGAAAAAGGAATTGAGTATAATATTTTTGGTGCAAAGCATATTGAAGATGGCGCTTTAAAGCAAATGGAGATAGCAGCAAAATTGCCAGTGGCCATCGCAGGTGCGTTGATGCCGGATGCACATCAAGGTTACGGATTGCCTATTGGTGGAGTGCTCGCTACAAACAATGCCATTATACCATACGCCGTAGGTGTAGATATTGGTTGCCGTATGTGCCTAAGTATTTTTGCTATTGAGCCAAGTGAATTAAAAAAACGTGAAGCATA
>JANOTH010000231.1:0-3176 GCA_031416275.1 Ferruginibacter sp.
TTCGCCGCCGTTAAATATGGATATGAGGTGGTTTAAAGACCATATTGCGTACACACTTGCAAAATACAACATGACAATGATTGCATTGGGCTTAGCAGAAGAGCTTAAAACTTTTGGAATAGCATCAAATGCATTGTGGCCACGTACAACAATTGCCACAGCAGCTGTTCAAAATTTACTTGGTGGAGATACATTGATAAACATGAGTAGAACGCCTGAGATTGTTGCTGATGCGGCCTTTTCTATAATTAGTAAGTCAGCTACTAACTGCACAGGTAATGCATTTATAGATGAAATTGTTTTAATGGAAGATGGCATTACTGACCTTGATAAATATTCAGTTGTGCCGGGCGCAAAACTATATCAGGATCTATTTTTGTAGAACGATTTAGTTATCTGCCAATGTTGTTTACATCCTCTTCATCAATAACATCAGGCAATTTGTTGAGGTAATTTGTTATAATAAAATAGCTGGAACCTGCACATGCAATTGCTATTAATAGAGCGCTAAATAAATTATCTTTTCCGAAAATAATTATACCTACTATCGCACCAAGAAGTTCTGCAACAATCCAGCCTAACACGAGGTTTAATTTCCACCTGCCTGAAGACAATCCTTTTGATGTGGCTAACAGGCCAATTTTTTTGGTAAGAAAGAACAATATTATTATTTCAATCATAGTCCTCTTTTAAACTAAATCAATATCAAAATTTACAAGTTGTACAAACTCTGCAATTCTTGCATCAATATCAGTTTTTGTAATTTCTTTTAAACGTTCAGGACCAAATTTTTCTACACAAAAACTTGCCATTGCACTGCCTACTATAATGGCTGTTTTCATATTATCAAAACTAATGTCTTTTGTTTTTGCAAGATGGCCAATAAATCCTCCGGCAAACGTATCACCGGCACCAGTTGGATCAAATACTTCCTCAAGCGGTAAAGCCGGTGCAAAAAACACCTGACTTTCGTGAAACAACAATGCACCATGCTCTCCCTTCTTTATAATCAAAAAGCCCGGCCCCATTTCCATTATTTTTTTTGCAGCTTTTACCAACGATAATTCTCCGCTTAACTGCCTTGCCTCAGCATCATTTACCAACAATACATCTACTTGTTTTAAAACCTCTTTTAAATCATCCATAGCAATGTCCATCCAAAAATTCATGGTGTCCATCACTATTAATTTCGGTCGCTTTTTTAATTGGTTAATTACGTTCAACTGTAACTTCGGCATCAGGTTACCCAACATTAAGAACTCTGCACCTTGGTAACTATCAGGCACTATCGGGTTAAAATCTTCCAGCACATTTAGGTCGGTAACGAGTGTATCTCTGGAGTTCATATCCATATGGTATTTCCCACTCCAAAAAAATGATTTTTTGTCTTTAACTATTTCAACCCCATCAAGCTCTACTCCTCTTGCTTTAAGTTCATCCATTTCTTCCTGCGGAAAATCGTAACCAACTATTGAAATCTGTTGAATTGGTTGTACAAAATTGGCAGCCGCATAAGCCACATAAGTTGCAGAGCCACCTATAATTTTATCTACTTTGCCAAAAGGGGTTTCAATTGCATCAAAGGCCATCGTGCCAACAGTTATTAAAGACATGGTATTAAATTTGTAGTTTTGATTTGTTTAAAACGCAGCAAAAGTAAGGAAATTAACGTGGGGATTAAGCTAATATGCTAATTTGATATTTGAACCCATATGAGTATAAAAATTATGAGTCAACTCCACTTTTTTACAAAATACAATTAGCCATTAAATATGGTAAAAATCAACTAATAACAATTCAATTAACCGCATGTTACTTCATATACATCCTGACAATCCTCAACCAAGGCTCATTAAACAACTTGCCGAATGTTTACGGGATGGAGGAATTATTATTTACCCAACCGACACTATTTACGGTATTGGTTGCGATATTTTACAACCAAAAGCTGTAGAAAAGATCTGCCGCATAAAGGGTGTAGATCCGGCAAAAGCACAATTATCATTTATATGTAAAGACCTTAGTCACCTTAGCGATTATACAAAAAGTATAGATACGCCTTTATACCGAATGTTGAAAAACCATTTGCCTGGTGCGTTTACCTTTATTTTACCGGCAAGCAAACAGGTTCCAAAAATTTTGCAAAGCAAAAAATCAACCATCGGGTTAAGGGTGCCAGATAACAATATTTGCAGGGAACTTGGAGACGCACTTGGTAACCCAATTTTAAGTGCAACCTTGCCCGGCGAAATGGTTGAAGAGTACACCGACCCTGAAGTAATATTTGAAAATTTTAAAGACCGGGTAGATTTTGTAATTAATGGTGGTATAGGTGGAATGGTACCATCAACAATTGTAGATTGTACCACAGATGAGTGGATGGTTCTAAGGCAAGGATTAGGCAATTTTGAAGGATAAAATAAACTCAAGTGGTTTAAATAACTAATAAGGATTAGTTTTGTAATATAACATGGCAAAAATTAAAATAGAAACCAACGGTTCAATAAAAGATAAAATATTGACTAATGCTGCAGAGCTCTTCAGAAAAAAGGGTTTTGCGGCAGCGTCAGTTAGAGAACTTGCGGAAGCGCTCGGCATTGAAGCACCAAGCCTTTATAACCACATTGGTTCAAAAGCGGAATTACTACAAGAAATTTGCTTTGAGGTAGCGAAGGATTATACTGCCCATATGGATAAAGTAATTGCGTCCAAAAAGAACGCCTCGGAAAAAATTGCAGAAATAATTCGTTTTCATGTAAGAAAACTATCAATAGATTTTGACAAAGTTTTTGTATCGGAGCATGAATGGAAAAGATTACCACAAAAAACTCTACAGGAATTTCTTACCCAAAGGAAATTGTATGAAAATAATATGATAGATATTGTAAAGGAGGGAATTGCTAAAAAGATATTTAAAAATATTCTACCTAGTATTTCCGTTCTTGCTATTCTTTCAGCAGTACGTGGGTTAGAACTTAGGCAACGCCACAAAAATGAATTCACCATAGAGGAATTGGAAGAAACCATGGTGCAACATTTATTACATGGAATTATAAAATAATGGCTACACATTTTCATAGTTTAAAAGTAAAAGAGGTAAAAAAAGAAACTTCGGATTGTGTCTCAGTTAGCTTTTTTGTGCCCGAAGATTTAAGTGAGCTATTTTCTTTTAAAGA
>JANOTH010000232.1:0-2019 GCA_031416275.1 Ferruginibacter sp.
AAAATGCCCTTCGTAATTGGGCTTTTCTTTCTATCTACATTATTATCATTGGTAATTCTTAGCTCAAAATTGTGGGATGTTAAACATTTCTACCAAATTAAAACTTTAATAGAAGGGCTGGACATCAGTAAATATATTATCGAATATATGTTAGGCTATTTGCTATTCGCAGGCGCATTGCATACGGAATGGAGAGATATAAAAAAACAACTAAAAGTAATTTCACTTTTTGCTGTTTTTGGCGTCATACTTTCTACCATTATTATAGCATGTTTGTTTTATTGGCTTTGTGGTTTGCTTAATATTCAAATTGATTTTATTTACTGTTTATTGTTTGGCACTTTAATTTCACCAACCGACCCGATAGCAGTTTTAGGGATACTCACTAAGGCAAATGTTCCTAAAAAAATTGAAGCAACAATAGTTGGAGAAAGTTTATTTAACGATGGAATAGGGGTTGTAATTTTTATTGCTTTGTTGGAGGTTTTAAAAAGTGATGGGTCAGCTATTGACTTTTCGCATTTTGGAATTTTATTTGTCCAGGAAAGTTTTGGTGGGATACTGTTTGGTTTAGCAGCAGGTTTTTTATTGCATAAAGTACTTTCTTCAATAGATCATTATGAAACGGAAGTTTTACTAACCTTGGCTTTTGTAATGGCCGGGTATAGTTTGTGTTTATACCTTCATATCTCCGGTGCGTTGGCAATGGTTATTATGGGTTTATTTGTTGGTAATTACAACCATAAAAAAGCAATGAGTGATGTTACTATTGATTATGTAGATAAATTTTGGGAGTTAATTGATGTGGTATTAAATGCCGTACTTTTTGTTTTAATAGCATTTGTAATTGTAGTTGTTGACTTTAAAACAATTTATTTTGTATTAGGCATTTGTTCAATTTTAATAGTGTTGCTTTCAAGAATAATAATAGTTTTTTTGCCCAAGTTATTATTGCCAAAATTTGTTGATCTTACTTTAAAGGAAACAAAATTAATTGTGTGGGGTGGACTTAGAGGCGGACTCTCGCTAGCATTGGTACTTTCTTTGCCTGAGGGACAATCCAAAAATATTTTATTGATTGCTACATATGTTTGTGTTGTGTTTAGTATTTTAGTACAGGGATTAACAATAGGTAAATTGGCTAAACGTTAGGCTAAATTGAAAGTATTATTTTTTTTGTTTTCAACATATTTTTTTAACAATCCGAAAAAATATCAACGATTTTTTTGCATGTAACAATTGCCAAAAATCTATAAAATATGATGGGCGACACATATTTTAAATTTGTAAATCTTAAATAAAAAGCCTTGAATAATTTTTTCGACAAGTTTAAAATTGACCACGAAAAAGAAGACCTGCAAACTGTTGTCACCAATATTGACAATGGGGTAGTTTTTAAAGGCACTAATTTATGGGTGCTTATTTTTGCAATTTTTGTTGCATCCCTTGGGTTAAATGTAAACTCAACGGCAGTAATTATTGGTGCCATGTTAATTTCGCCGTTGATGGGTCCAATTATGGGTATAGGTTTGGCCGTTGGTATAAGCGATATTGCTTTATTGCGCAAATCAATATTAAACTTTGCCATAGCAACTTTGGTAGCACTAACTACCTCTACCATCTTCTTTTTACTTTCTCCAATAAGCGATGCCCATTCTGAATTATTAGCAAGAACATCTCCCACCATTTACGATGTATTAATTGCATTGTTTGGTGGGTTGGCAGGTATTGTAGCTACTGCGAGTAAACAAAAAGGAAACGTAATACCCGGCGTAGCAATAGCAACTGCTTTAATGCCGCCTCTATGTACTGCAGGGTATGGTTTGGCAACCTTGCAATTTCAGTTTTTTTATGGCGCATTTTATTTATTTATTATCAATACTGTTTTTATAGCACTAGCTACATTTATTATTGTTCGCCTGTTGCATTTTCCAAACAAGCTTCAGGAAAATGCAAAGGCAGATAAAATGGCCCAGCGCATTGTATGGGTTGTTGTATTAGCAACATTATTGCCAAGCC
>JANOTH010000233.1:0-3030 GCA_031416275.1 Ferruginibacter sp.
ATCGATAAAGACAACAATAGTTTTAACGCTAAAAATATGTTGCTTGATAAAGTACCCGTGCCAAAGAAAAATATTTTTATAATACCGGTAGATGAAAGCCCCGTAAACGCAGCCATCTATTACGAAGCAACTATTAAAATATTTTTTAAAACGGATAAGCCTGTGTTCGATTTAATATTATTAGGTATGGGCGATAATGGACACACAGCATCTCTTTTTCCACACACAACAATTTTGCATGAACAAAAAGCTTTAGTAAAAGAAGTATATGTAGACGAAATAAAAATGAACCGAATAAGCTTTACTGCGCTGCTTGTAAATAACGCCAAGCAAATTTTATTTTTAGTTTCAGAAAAAGGTAAAGAAACAATGCTGAAAAAAGTTTTGGAGGGTGAGTACAAGCCGGAGGAATATCCTGCGCAATTAATTAAAAATGCAATTTGGTTTATTAGTAAATAATCTTCATTTAGCATTTAGCACTCCAAAAACCAACTGCTCTAAAAAGGCTTCTATTTCTTTAGGATTTTTTTTCTTAGAATAATCGCCTAACTTTGGCAAGTGCTGCATAAAGTAATACTGCATGTTAGCAGTTTCAACCAACGTACTGGCAAGTGAGGATGGATACTTATAGTTTGGGTTGTACTCTCTAAATACCATTGCAATTCTTCCACATAAATCTTTGTACGGTTTAAAAAGAAAATCCTTGTTGTGGCTATCAACATCTTTACTTAAATAAGTTTTACTGCCCTCTGCTATAGCAATGTAATAAAGTGATTTAATATCCAATTCGCTAAAAACGTCATTAGCGTTATCTTCCCATACCAACACATCTATTAGTTTTTTAATTTTTTCTGAGGGGCTACTAATATTATTTAACTGAAATATTACCTGAAATTCTAAAAATGCCCAATACCAATCGATAATATAGATTAACAGTTTATGTTTGTTTTCAAAGTAGCGGTAAACAGTGGCTTCGGTACTTTTAATTTCTGCTGCAAGTTTTTTAAAAGTAAATTGCTCATAACCCAATGCTGCAATTAAAGTAACACTCGTTTTTATTATTTGCTTACCTATATCGGTTCCTTCAGGATTTTTTAAATATAGTTTCTCATTCATTTTCACCTTAAAATCTACCTGCATGCTAATTATTTTGCCAAATGTACAAAAGACTTTCCCATAATAGTAATCTACCTATTAAAAGTTATTAATTCATTAACAATAATAGTATTACTATTATTAAAATAGTTCATTACTTTTGAGTGCTAAAACGAAAAAAATATGAGGACGAGTTTATCTTCTGCATTAATAAAAATTCACAGGCTCATAATGACGGATAAAAGAGACGCAGGTTCTGTTTACTTTTTCGCAATAGCAGGAGGTTTAATTTCTCTCAGCCTACCACTTGGCATACAAACTATTATCAGTTTTGTTATGGCTGCTAAGCTTTCCACCTCTATCGTTATACTCATTGGAATTGTTATTATTGGGGTATTTTTAAATGGCTTAATGCAGGTAAGGCAAATACAGGTAATTGAGCGTATAAGGCAAAAAGTATTTACTAGGTATTCTTTGGAATTTAGTTACAGGATACCACAGATTAGCCAACAACAGATGGATGATTACTATTTGCCTGAGGTCGTAAATAGATTTTTTGATATACCCGCATTAGCAAAAAGTCTTGAAAAAATAATGTTGGATATTCCTGCGTCGGTCATTCAAATTGTATTTGGACTTGTAATTCTGTCATTTTACCATCCTGTATTTATAGCCTTTGGCGCATTTGTTTTTGTTGCATTAATTATTATTATTAGAATTACTTCTCCTAGAGGTTTTGAAACTAATTTAATTTCCAGCAATTACAAATATGAAACTGCAGGTTGGTTAGAAGAGATGGCAAGAGCCATTAAAACTTTTAAGTACAGCAAAGGAGCCTCTTTGCACATGAAAAAAACAGATGAACTAATTGGTAAATATTTACAAAGCAGAACAGCGCATTTCAAAATTTTAACCCTGCAATTTTGGAGTTTAATTGTTTTCAAAATTCTAATTGTAGCCTCTATGCTAATAGCGGGTACATGGCTGTTGCTGGACCAACAAATAAATGTGGGACAGTTTATTGCGGCAGATATCATAATAATTTTAATAATCAGTTCTGTAGAAAAATTAATTTCTAGTTTGGATGCTGTTTACGATAGCCTTAGCTCTATCGAAAAAATAAGCAAGATAGTAGACAGCAAAATTGAAGACACCGGCAATTTGGCCTTTGGGAATATTAACGGTTGCAATATTAATTTTAACGGAGTAGGCTTTAAGTATCCAAATGAAAGCATAGCTTTAAAAGAAGTAGATTTTACAGCAGCAAATAACGAAATAATTTGCTTTAAAGGAGAGTCGGGCAGCGGCCGTTCCACCGTTCTAAGACTTTTAACGGGCGCCTATTCAGGTTTTACAGGAAGTATTCTTTTAAACAACATCCCTATAAAAAATTACCTGTTAAAAGATCTAAGATTAAATACAGGAACGCTATTAGCCGATCAAGATATTTTTAGAGGAAGTATTTTGGAAAATCTTACTTTGGGAAACGAAAATATCACCATGGCTGATATAACCTATTTAGCTGAAAAAACAGGTCTCTCCGGTTTTATAGCAACTGAGGAGAAAGGCTACGATACTTTGCTAGACCCTACCGCCAAAAGAAAAAGTAAACATATTAAGCAAAAAATAAAACTCATTAGGGCGCTAGCAGGTAAACCGCCATTGCTGTTATTAGAAGATCCATTGATTGATTTATCATTCGAGGAAAAACAAAACGTAATGCACTATCTAAAAAATGAAAGTCATGCAACAGTAATCATGATTAGCAATGATGAGTTAGCGCACCAAAAGAGCGATAAAGTTTATCAATTGATAGAAGGAAATATATCTAACTAAACTTTTAAATTAATACAAAACAAAAATGGACACTAACTATAAGTATTTAAATGAAGAATTTGAAGATTTTCCTGTTGATAATAATATAAAGTCCTTTTC
>JANOTH010000234.1:0-2092 GCA_031416275.1 Ferruginibacter sp.
CAAAACGCTCCGCAATTTCTTTAATTAATAAAGGGTTTTTAACTGCTGCAGAGTTAATGCTTATTTTATCTGCACCGGCTTTAATGATCGTTGTAGCATCGTCAACCGTATTTATTCCCCCACCTACAGTAAATGGAATATTGATTTCTTTTGCAATTTTTACAACCAGTTCTGCAAGTGTTTTCCTTTTCTCATTCGTAGCCGTAATATCTAAAAACACCAATTCATCTGCACCTTCCAAAATATACTTTTTGGCCAGCTCAATTGGGTCGCCGGCATCTTTTATATCGATAAAATTAATCCCCTTTACTGTTCTGCCGTCTTTAATATCAAGGCAGGGTATGATTCGTTTTTTTAGCATAATTTACTTAGGTCATTTAGTGTAATCCTGTTTTCATAGATTGCTTTTCCAACAATTGCTGCCTCACAGCCAAGTGCTTTTAACTGTACCAGATCATCTAAACTTGCAACACCGCCACTCGCAATTAATTTCACATTAATTTTATTCATTATTTCTGTGTACAATTCATTGGATGCACCCTGCAACATACCGTCTTTACTGATATCTGTACAAATTACATACTCAATTCCCTTGGTTTTATATTCGGCAATAAAATCAATTACGTCGGTCCCAGAACTTTCTTGCCAGCCTTGTGTAGCAATTTTTCTGTTGAGACAATCTGCTCCTAAAATAATTTTATCAGGGCCATATTCTGCGAGCCATTCTAAAAACAATACTGGATTTTTTGCTGCAATACTTCCGCCGGTTATTTGGGTAGCGCCATTTTCAAAGGCAATTTTTACATCTTCATTTGATTTTAAACCCCCACCAAAATCAATTTTCAACGTTGTCTTTGAAGCAATTTCTTGCAATACTTTATGGTTTACAATGTGATGTGATTTTGCACCATCAAGATCTACCAAATGCAAATATTGTATACCCGCAGCTTCAAATTCTTTTGCCACTTCCAATGGACTTTCATTGTAAATTTTTTCTGTACTGTAATCACCTTTTGTTAGCCTTACAGCTTTTCCATTTATGATATCTATTGCCGGGATTATTCTCATATTTTTTGTTTTACCGCTGAGGCGCAAAGGCGCAACATGTAAATTTTTCTTTTGATCTTTTTTAAATTCTACTCAACTTCCAATTAATGTTTGTGACCCTTGTGCCTTCTTTTGTGCCTTTGTGGTTCAAATATTTTTGCTCACAGATTTTTCAGATTTCCTTCGTCCCTTGTTGATACAAATCCTATTGTATCTTTATTACTTAACTTCCTTTGTGAACCTTGTGCCTTTCCTTTGCGTGTTTGTGGTTCAAAACCCTTTATGCCTTTGTGGTTCAATATATTTAGCTCACAGATTTTTCAGATTCCTTTGTGAACCTTGTGTTTTTTCTTTGTGTCTTTGTGGTTCAAAACCCCAAGAAATTCTGTAAAATCTTTTCCCCCGCATCAGCTGATTTTTCGGGATGGAACTGTGTTGCGTAAAAATTATCTTTTTCCATTACCGCACTAAACGGCAAAATGTAATTGCAGGTAGCAGTGGTACTTTCGGATGGTTCTGCATAAAAGCTGTGGACAAAATAAAAATTTTCATCTGTCGAAATACCCTCCAATAGACGGCTTTGCAAAACTTCTATATTGTTCCACCCCATGTGTGGTACCAATTCTGTTGGTGGAAATTTCTTTACGGTCGTATTAAAAATCCCGAGGCATTCGGTATCATTTTCCTCCGAGAAATTACACATTAATTGTTGGCCAAGGCAAATGCCTAATACCGGTTGCGTAAGGGCGGGAATTAATTTATCAAGCCCTGTTTCCTTTAGGTATTTCATTGCAGTGCTCGCTTCTCCCACGCCTGGAAAAATTACTTTATCTGCACTTTTAAGCAACTCAATATCGTCCGTAACCACACATTGGTACCCTAAGCGGTTAACTGCATTTTCAACAGAAGTAATATTCCCTGCGGGGTATTTTATAATTGCAATCATAAAGTGCCTTTCGTACTTGGAATGGTAAAATTATCAGTCTTGCTCACAGCCATTTTTACTGCCTTTGCAAATGCTTTAAAAATCGATTCTATTTTGTGG
>JANOTH010000235.1:0-13891 GCA_031416275.1 Ferruginibacter sp.
ACCTTATCGCCCAGGCGGATGGAACAGTAGGGAAGTGGTACACCATGTTGCAGACAGTCACATGAATGCTTTTATGCGTTTTAAACTTGCACTTACAGAAGATAATCCAACAATAAAGCCTTACAACCAACAGGCTTTTACACAACTAAGTGATGTAAAAAATATTCCAATAAATGTTTCACTTACGCTTTTGCACGCTGTGCATGCACGTATGTTAGAGGTTTTAAAAAATGTAAAAAACGATGAGTGGAACCGTACTGTTGTGCATCCCGAATATGGCAAGCAAATGAGTGTTTGGTATTTACTCGGTCAATATGCTTGGCATGGCAAACACCATACTGCCCATATAAATAAGTTGCGTGAGCGTATGGGGTGTAGTTGATGGTTTTCAGATTTGGGGCTTTCAGCTTTGTTTATTTATTTAATATTTGTTCGGGCTTTTCGTTACAAGTCCTCGTTTCGCTTCGCTACACTGTGGGCTTTCCACTGCAATCCCGCAGCCTTTCAACTGTAAATCTTTTTTCATCTTTTATAATGCAATAGATCGAAATAGATTTTTTAAAATATATTTTATGCCTTTTAAAATACTCTCAAAAGAATACATCAGCAACCATCAATATTTTACTGCCCGTAAAGACAGTTACCAAACACCCACAGGTAAAATTGTAGATCCTTATTTTGTGGTGGAGCTTCCCGATTGTGTATTAGCAGTTGTTATCACAAAAGAAAACGAAGTGTTACTAATTGAGCAGTACAGGCATGCTATTCAGGAACAATCCATAGAATTTCCGGGCGGCTTTATCGATAAAGGTGAAACCCCCGAAAGCGCTGTCATACGTGAGTTACAGGAAGAAACTGGTTATAGTTTTAGCGATTGTCATTACCTCGGAAAGACATACTCAAATCCCGGTGTATTAACCAATGCCACTCATTTATTTGTTGCAACTGGTGGTGTCAAAACATCAGCGCAATCGCTTGATGCCAACGAAGAAATAAAAATTATGTTGAAGCCTCTGGAAGAAGTAAAGGCACTCATGCATACATATCAGTTTAAACAAAGTATGCATGAACTCTGTCTATTTAGGGCTACAGATTTTTTAAATAAATTATAAAAGTGAGCTTTCTGCAATAATAAAAAAGCTACCGCAAATCATAATGATATCGTTGTCATTTGCATTTTTTTTTGCAGCATTTACAGCATCGTCTACTGTCTCAAAGCAATCGCCCACCAAACCTGTTTTTGCAGCTTTATCTTGTAATTCGGTATTTAACAATGCCCTTGGTATATGAGCATTTGTAAAATAATATTTTGCATTATCAGGGAATAATGCCAACACTCTTTCTACATCTTTATCTTTTACAAAGCCAAGTACAAAATGAAATTGTGCTGTGGGGTAATTTAAATTTAACTGATCAATCACCTGTTGTATCCCATCTTTATTATGCGCTACGTCTGCAATAATTGTTGGATGCTCTTGTAAAATTTCCCACCTTCCACGCAAGCCTGTAATTTCTTTTACTTTTTCTATGCCACTGTGTAATGCCGCTTCTGGAATGATAATGTCTAACTTCCTTAATTCTTTTACCGCCGCCAAAACGGTACAAATATTTTTTACCTGGTACAATCCCGATAATCCACACCTTAATTTTTCAGTAGTATCTTGATCTACATCCTTCACATTACAAAGCAGCAATTCACCTTCTACATCAATAAACGAGGTTATAAACTTATCTTCAGCAAAATGGATTGGTGCATTCTTTTCTAATGCAGTTTTAATAAAAATAGATTTTGTTTCTTGCAGCGTTTCTCCAACTACTATTGGTACATTTTGTTTTATAATTCCTGCTTTTTGTGTGGCAATTTCTTCCAAAGTATTGCCTAAAATATTTTGATGGTCATAGCCAATATTGGTAATGATTGAAAGCACGGGAGTAATAATATTTGTACTATCCAGCAACCCACCAAGTCCGGTTTCTATAACGGCAAAATCAACTTCCTGTTCAGCAAAATATTCAAAAGCCATCGCTACTGTCACCTCAAAAAAAGACGGTTCTATTTCCTTATTAATCGCTTTAGTTTTTTCCGTAAAATCAACCACAAATTGTTTCGAAACCATTTCACCATTTACCCTAATGCGTTCTCTAAAATCTTTTATGTGTGGTGACGTATATAGTCCCGTTTTATAGCCTGCCTCTTGCAAAATTGCAGCGAGCATGTGTGAAGTACTGCCTTTGCCGTTAGTACCCGCTATATGAATTGTTTTATAATTGTTTTGGGGGTTCCCAATACTGTTGCAAAGCGCAATCGTGTTGTGTAAATCGGTTTTGTATGCTGCGCTGCCAATTCTGCTAAACATAGGTAATTGGCTGTAGAGATATTCCAGTGTTTCTGGGTATGTCATCATTGTCCAAATGTAAATATTAAAACAATGTTTCTAAAGTATAATTATAATCTACTGCACGTTAAAATTAAACTGTACCGTCACCAAACTTTCATCTTCTGCTTTATCAAACTGCATTGTTCTTAAATAACCTGTAATTGCATTTGCATAATCTCGGCTAAAGCTTGTACTGCCCTGCCCAATGCGAACAAACGAACCAACGCCTGTAGGCGAAACTTTTATAACGGCATTAATAGTTGCCTTTGCAAGCTCGCCCGTAAATGAATAGTATCGAACTACTTTTCTGTTGCCACTTATCACCTTTGGCCCGCCTACTTTTCCTCCGGGTGTGTTGCCGTATGAATCTTTATTACCTGTAGGGTCACCAGCATCGCCCTTTCCATTTTTATTATTTCCCTGCATTGTGTAGCCATTGTCTTCCGTGGCATTGTTACCATTTTTATTTCCTGGTCCGTTATAAACCAATTTTGGTGTTTTGGGTTTAGGCACAGGTACTACTGCGGTAGTTGGTGTTGGGGTTGTTGCTTTTACAGGAACAGTTTTTTTAACTGATTTTGCAACCGGCGCTGCTGTTTCTTCCGCATTATCGTCAGGTGTAACTGATTCTTCAGCTACTTCCTCTTTTGCAGGTGCAGGCTGTGGTTGGTCTTCAATTTCTTGTTCAGGTTTGCCGGGTCCTTTAATTAGGGGCTGCTCTTCGCCAAAACCTTCATCATTGTTACCTAAATTAATTTCCATCAAATCTTGCACAACAGGCGGTGCCGGCGGTAAAACCTTCCAGCTTATAAAAATAAACATAAGCAACAAAGCACCGCAAATAGCTGCAGTGTAGGTCAATGCTTTTTTGTGTCGCTTTTTATCTAGATCACTTGCCATGGTATAAAGTTATATTTCTCTTTTGTAATAGATAGTAAACTTTTAAAATTTCATAGTTGTGATAAAAATTTTAACAATTTTTGTGAATTCGAACCTGCTTTTTTTAAAGAAAATTAGCAGTTTTATATCATGGGATATATCTAAAAATAAAAACGTGTGACTAAATGCCACACGTTAAAAATATTAGTTTATAGAAAATTAAACATTAAACCTAAAGTGCATGCAGTCCCCATCCTGCACCAAATAATCTTTACCTTCTATGCGAAGCTTTCCCACTTCACGGCAAGCAGCTTCCGAGCCTAATGCAATAAAATCATTGTAAGAAATTACCTCTGCTTTTATAAAACCTTTTTCAAAATCCGTATGAATAACGCTTGCTGCTTGGGGTGCTTTCCAACCTTTGTGTATTGTCCACGCACGAACTTCCTGCACACCAACTGTAAAATAAGTAGATAGATTTAAAAGTTTGTAGGTGCTGTGTATCAAACGATCAAGTGCAGGCTCTGTCATTTTATACTCCTCCATAAACATGGCTTTATCATCAGGATCTTCAAACTCAGCTATCTCAGCCTCTACTGCATTCGTCATAACTATTACTTCATTGCCTTCATCTTTTACAGATTCAATCAATGCATCTGAATATTTATTTCCTGTGTGCATACTTGCTACATCTACGTTTGCAACATATAATACTAATTTATCTGTTAGTAAAAACAAATCTGCGATTGCAACTTTTTCTTCTTTGCTTAAGCCAAGGGTAATAATATTTTTGCCTTGCTCTAAATGTAGTTTGCACCTTGCCAAAATTTCAACTTCCACTTTTGCTTTAGGATCAGTCTTGGCAAGTTTTTCTGCTTTTTGCAATTTTCTTTCAACACTGTCAAGGTCTTTTAACTGCAGCTCTGTTTCAATAATTTCTTTATCACCCACCGGGTTTATTGGCCCTTCATCACGCAGAATATTATCATCTTCAAAACAACGAATCACTTGAATAATTGCATCCACTTCACGAATATTTGCCAAAAATTTATTACCTAAACCTTCGCCTTTGCTAGCGCCACGTACAAGTCCTGCTATATCTACAATTTCAATTTGAGTAGGCACGGTTCTTTCAGGCGAAACCAATGCAGCCAATTTATCAATTCTTTCATCAGGCACATTTACTAACCCAGTATTTGGTTCAATGGTGCAAAAACGGTAATTACTCGCTTGCGCTTTTGCGCTGTTACTAACAGCATTAAAAAGGGTTGATTTTCCTACATTCGGTAAGCCTACGATGCCTGCTTTGAGCGCCATATTTTTATTTTTTTTAGTTAAGAGTTAGAGGTTACGGGTTTCGAGTTGATAAACCCGCAACATTTAAACCCATAACCCGCATCCTTTTTTAAACGGCTGCGAAGTTAAGAAATGGAAATTACTTATTAGGGTTGGGTTTTAGAGCAAACCTTATTTAGTTAAAGTGAAACCTTACCTAAATCGTCGCCAAAGGAGCTGTCTTTACACGCTGCTAATTGAAGGTATTTTAAAATATAACAAACTAGCTTCTCTTTTTTGGAGAGGCGAGGTGAGTTTTTTACCCCAACAAAGAAGCAGCAATAATTAACATTTGTGGTAAATACATTTTGTTTTTTTTCTTTTTGGGGAAAAGAAAAAGGACCGCATTTCATCTTCAATTAACTATGTAGCTTTAATTATGTTAGCGGGGGTTTGCATTTAAATAAAGAAATCTGCTAAGGCGTGAGTTCTACAAACATAAAATTGCTTTATATGGGTTAAACAAAATCCTATTTTTAAAATTAAAATCATAATTTTCAAATCTGTCATTAGCTAACTCGTGTAAGTGCAAAAAGCTTACAACTAAAATCTATATTTCGCCATGGCTTTAAGTCGTATTTGGTCTGCATTCATAATTATTGCTATTGGCCTGGCTTGTATTAAAGGTTTTGTTTTTCCGGAGAATGGAAACAAAAACATTTTCACCAACATGGTTACCGGTAAAGCGGGAGATACCATCAAAATAAAAACACAGGATTCTGCGGTGGTGAATGCCGGAATTATTACCGCCATCAACACAAAAAAGATAGACACTACAAAAGGAATTACTACTTTTAAAAACGGTTCGGGTAAATACGTTTCTTATAAAATACAAACCGCCAATGGTGTGATAGATACCTGTAAAACTGCTGTGGAATTGTGTATTGGCTTGATTGGTTTGTTGGCTTTGTTTATGGGCTTTTTAGCCATTGCCGAACAGGCAGGCGGCATCAATTTGCTTAGCAGAATTATCGGTCCGTTCTTTTCAAAAATTTTTCCTGATGTTCCCAAAGGTCATCCTGCAGTGGGTCACATGATGATGAACTTTTCTGCTAATCTTTTAGGTTTAGATAATGCAGCCACGCCATTTGGCATAAAGGCAATGGAAAGTCTGCAAACCCTAAACCCCGATAAAGACAGAGCGAGCAATGCACAGATTATGTTTTTATGTCTTCATGCAAGTGGATTAACATTAATACCCGTAAGCATAATTGCATTGCGTGCATCTGCAAAAGCTGCTAATCCATTAGATATTTTTATTCCTTGTATGATTGCCACTTTTGTTGCAACTATCGCAGCCATGTTAATTGTTTCTATCAAACAAAAAATTAATGTTTTTCAGCCAATAATTTTAATATGGATTGGCAGTATTGCTGCCATTATTTCTTTGTTGATGGTATATTTAAAATCGTTGGATGCAGATAGTTTACAATTTTTTTCGGGAGCACTAAGCAATGGATTAATTCTACTTATTTTTCTGCTGATAATCTTGGGGGGCATTTATAAAAAGATAGATGTTTTTGATGCGTTTATAAGTGGTGCAAAAGGAGGTTTTGAAACAGCTGTGCGAATAATCCCATACCTCGTTGGAATGCTAGTTGCTATCAGCTTACTTCGCACAAGTGGAACATTTGATGTGGTAATAGATAGTATTAAAAGTATGTTTGCAGCGATGGGGGCAGATACTAAATTTGTAGATGGCCTACCCACAGCATTGGTGAAACCTTTTAGTGGCGGAGCTGCAAGAGGTATGATGGTTGATACCATGAAAACTTATGGTGCGGATTCATTCGCTGGAAGATTGTCTTGCGTTTTGCAAGGCTCATCAGATACAACTTTCTATGTAATTGCAGTTTACTTTGGTGCAGTTGCTGTAAAAAATACCCGCTATGCAGTTGGTGCAATGTTGCTTGCAGATTTAGTAGGAATTATAACGGCTATTGGATTGTGTTATTTTTTCTTTGGGTAAAATCAATTAATCGAAAAAATAAGTTGTTATTGCCAGAAACTTAAAAGAAAAGGCAACCTTGTAGTTCTTGCATAATTTTTTCAAACTAAGGTTTTAACGCTTTTTATTTCTATCCGAAAAGTCATAAGCCTTTTTATTGGCTTTAGTTTTCTTCTCAATCCCAATGCTGTCTTTAATAGCCGGAGTTACAATATTTTCCGCTTCCTCATCTTCCACATCAAAATAATTTCCAAAAATATTTGAAAGGTTTTTTGCTTTATATACTGCTCTTGTATAACGATTACCAATCAGTATTATGGTGGCATTCTCTTTTAAAAGTCTTGTAAAAATGGCGTTGTTACCATGCCACCAACCTGTATGGAAAATAATTTTTTTATCTTCTCCGTAAATATTCATTCGCCAGCCTAAACCATAATTTTTAATACCGGGACGCTCATTGCTATAAGGTAAATAAGCCTGTTCCAAAGATTTTTGAGAAAGAAAAAAAGTATCTGATAATGCTCTGTCCCATATCAGTAAATCTCTTGGTGTACTGTAAATATTTTTATCTCCATAAACATCATCCAAAAAATTATCGGGTATTTCCCTTCCTTTCCAGTCAAAACTTTTTGAGTGAACTTTACTGTCTCCTTTAAAATGAACGAATGTGTTCTTCATTTTGAGCGGATCAAAAATATTTTTGCTTAGAAATTCTGCATAAGGAACTCCTGAAACTTTCTCAATAATCAAGGCAAGCAAGGCGTAGTTTGTATTACAGTAATTAAATCTTGTATTCGGGCTTCCTATATTTTTAATTAATTCTTTTTTTGATATTAACCATTGCAAAACATCTTCATTTTGAATGCTAGAATCTTTGTTCCAGCCGGCATCTTCCATAAAATACAAATAGTTAGGTAACCCACTTCTGTGGTTTAGTAGCGATTTTATTGTTATACCCGGATAATTAAATTGAGGAAAGTAAATTGTTACATCATCGTCAATATTTAGCCTTCCTAATTCCTGCAGCTTAAGTACAGCCATTGCAGTGAATGTTTTAGAAACTGAAGCAATATGTAAAGAGGAGGAACTATTCATTGAATCTTTCCCATCAATATTCACAAAGCCTTTGTACTTTTCAAAAACGATGTTTCCACCCTTGGCAACAATCATTCCGCCGTTAAATACTGAACCATCTAAAATTGAATCGTAAAAAATTTCGCTTTGAAGTTTTATCCTATTTCTTTCTTCTGCAGATATTGCAGAAGGTGATGGTACTGCAATTTCATGGCCAGCTTGCTGTTCATCTTCATTTTTTTTGTCACTGTTTTTTTGAGCACAACCAACTATAAAAAGAAAGATTGAAGCGCCGAAGAATATTTTTATTTTATTCAAGTCTATATTTTTGTTAAGTAGAGAACAGGCTATAATAGTTTGCCAAACATACTTGCAAAACAACTATAAGATATATTTGTGCAAAATAAGGACTTTAAATTATGGCAGATAAAAAAATAACAAGTTACCCGAAGGAAAAAATAAACATTTTATTTTTAGAGAATATAAGCCAGGCTGCTGTTGAACAATTTACAACTGCAGGATATGCATCTGTTAAAAAAATAAGTGGTGCAATTAGTGAAGCAGATCTTATTAAGGAAATTAAAAATGTACACATACTTGGCATACGAAGTAAAACCCAAATCACAGCGGCTGTATTAGCGTCTGCAATTAAGTTACAGGCTATAGGTTGTTTTTGTATAGGAGTTAATCAGGTAGATTTAGAAGCTGCTTCTGAAAGTGGTATAGCTGTTTTTAATGCGCCGTACAGCAATACAAGAAGTGTAGCAGAATTGGTTATTGGTTCGTCTATCATGCTTATTAGAAAGATAGTTGATAAAAATAAAGCTGCACATGAAGGCAAGTGGATGAAAGATGCTAGTGGTAGCCACGAACTACGTGGAAAAACAATTGGTATAATTGGGTATGGAAATATTGGAAGCCAGGTAAGTGTATTATCAGAAGCGCTCGGCATGAAGGTTATTTTTTATGATGCCGAAACAAAATTGCCGCTTGGTAATGCGTCTGATAGTAAATCGTTAAAAGACCTATTGCAAAAATCAGATATTATTACGCTTCATGTGCCCGAAATTGAATCAACTAAGAACATTATCAATAGGCAAACATTAGCACATTGCAAGCAGGGTGCAATTATTATAAACTATGCAAGAGGAACTGTTATTGATTTGCCAGCATTGCGAAAAGCAATTTTGAGCGGACAAATTGGTGGTGCCGCAATAGATGTTTTTCCGCAAGAACCTGAAAAAAATGGGGACGCTTTCCAATCAGAAATGCAGGATTTACCAAATGTAATTTTAACGCCACATATTGGTGGCAGTACACAGGAAGCTCAAAATAATATTGGTTTGGATGTGAGCGCTAAACTATTTAATTATTTGGAAAAAGGCATCAGTACAGGTTCACACAGCATTCCTGGCCTTGCATTACCGCCACAAGAAGGTGCTCATCGCATTTTGCATATTCATAATAATGTACCCGGAGTACTGAGCAGTATAAACACATTGCTAAGTAAAAATAAAATTAATATTTTAGGTCAATACCTTAAAACAAATGATAGTACCGGTTATGTAGTTTTAGATATTGATAAGAACCTTAGCAAAAATGCGATTGAATTATTAAAGGGTGTAAAGGGAACACGAAAAGTTAGAATGCTCTATTAAAAACCCTTTCTTAAATTAATTGAAAAACTTATCTCGTGTATGTTTTTTGGAGTTATTAATTCCAAATACAAACTTGAAACAACATAAGAAAATGGGTGTCTATATGGGTGTCAAAATGGTTGTCAATTTTTAAGAAACATTGTAGGACAGGGGTTTTAAGTTTCAAAGTGCAAGCATTAAAAAACCTTCTTGAAATCAATCAAAAAGGTCTCTCAGTCGGGTGGACAAGATTCGAACTTGCGACCCCTAGACCCCCAGCCTAGTGCGCTACCGGGCTGCGCCACCACCCGAAATCGTTTTTACAAACTTATAAGAATAATTGGGACAAAAAATAATTGAATTGAAATTTATTCTTTCTTACTGTGAATAAATCTGATAGTGCCACTCTTTTTAAGGTCGGAGGTTATTCGCACTTCATACCTTTTGTTCCTATCCGTGACAATCATTAAAGCAGTGTTAGGGGGTAAAGTACCTAGGTTATCTGCATACATCACAAGTTCATTAATTTCAGTTACCGAAACAGGTATTTCCAAAGTTATTGGTGTTTGTGAAAGCCGTTTGTGTGCAAGCAAAATATTTCCATTGTAAAAAAGTGAAATGCTGTCACCATCAACTTCGCCATTATCATAAAGCTCAATCTTTACCGTATTGCTTTCAACAGGAACTGTTCTTAAAACAGCATTACTTCTTTTTTCAAAACCTATAGGCAGCACTTTTTCTGACGGGGGTAAAATTATTGTGTTCAAACTTGTTTCAACCTTTGGCTCAAGAGCCTTTTCTGTCGTCGGTGTTTTTACAATACTTTTTGGAGACTCACCGGGCACAACAGCTTTAACTTTCACCAATGGATTCGATTTTGGAGCATTTTTCAGTTGGTTTGCCGGAGAAGTATTTGTCTTTAATGGGTTAGATACAAATTTTTCTTGCGCCGTTGCAGGATCTTTTTTAGCATTTACTTTTTTTGCCAGGGCAGAAATTTCCGTCAGTTGCCTTTTACTTAAAGTTGTATTTCCATACCCGGTGTTTTTTGCATCTTGTCCCGGTGCAGGAAACCAATTGCCTTCTAAAATTTCATTCTCACCTTCTTTTCTCCACTGCAAACGATGTATCTGAAAACTGTTTCCAATATTTACAGGGATATTAGTTTTTGTTCGGGCTATTTCTGTTATTTCTATAAACTTTTTCCTTCTGTCAGCACTTCCCTCCAATCTGCAAATAGTATAATATTTTTTTCCTCCATTTAAAAAATAGGTATAAGAATAACCCGTTACAAGCGTACCGTTTATCTCCAAATCAAGAACGTAGTCGCATTTATCTCCACCCCAATTGGTAAGGGCTGTACTTTTATCAACGAAACTTCCCTTCCATTGCCCCTGAAAATTTTGAGCGTTGCAAAAAAATACATTTGCTATAAAAAAAGACAGCGTAATTAATTTTCTCATCCTCGCTTAAAAATTATTTTGGCAAAAGTAATTTTATTAATTTTTTCAATGCCCATTTAATAAAACAAATTAGCAAAGAGTTCGTTAAATTTGCCGCACATAAAATCAATAGAATCTATATAAAATGAATATTAAAATTACGCTTCCAGACGCTTCAGTAAGGGAATATGAGATGGGAACAAGCGCCTTGGAGATCGCAAAATCTATTAGTGAGGGTCTTGCCAGAAAAGTACTTGCTGCAAATATAAATGGAGAAGTGTGGGATGCCTCACGTGCAATAAATGCCGACGCTACTTTAAAGCTTTTAACATGGGATGATGCAGATGCTAAATCTACCTTTCGTCACTCAACTGCGCATTTAATGGCGGAGGCAGTGGAGGAATTATTTCCAGGTGTAAAATTTTGGGTTGGCCCTGCAGTTGAAGCAGGTTTTTATTACGATATGGATTTGGGAGATAGGGTGATGACAGAAGATGATCTTGTTGTTGTTGAAAAAAAGATGGCGGAGCTCGCAAAAAGGAATAGTGCTTTCATTCGTAAAGAAATTACAAAAGCAGATGCAGTAAATTATTTTACAGAAAAGGGAGACGAATACAAACTTGATCTTTTACAAAATTTAGAAGATGGCGGAATAACCCTTTATTCACAGGGAGGGTTTACAGATTTATGCCGTGGACCACATATTCCTAATACATCTTTTATTAAAGCTGTTAAATTAATGAGTGTCGCAGGAGCTTATTGGAAAGGTGACGAAAAAAACAAACAGCTTACTAGGGTTTACGGAATTTCTTTTCCTAACCAAAAAGAGTTGGATGAACATCTATTGATGTTGGAAGAAGCAAAAAAAAGAGATCACCGTAAACTAGGAAAAGAGTTAGGTATTTTTACAATGGATGATGACGTTGGCCAGGGATTGCCTTTGTGGATGCCCAATGGAACCATCATTATTGAAGAGTTAGAAAAATTAGCAAAAGAAACTGAAAATGCTGCAGGCTATAAACGTGTAGTTACTCCGCATATTGCTAAAGAAAGCATGTATTTAACGAGTGGCCATTTACCTTATTATGCGGACAGCATGTTCCCGCCAATGGAATTGGATGGCACAAAATATTATTTGAAGGCAATGAATTGTCCGCATCATCATAAAATATTTGATGCAGAGCCGAAGAGCTATAAAGACCTGCCATACCGCATTGCAGAGTATGGAACCTGTTATCGTTATGAACAAAGTGGAGAACTGTTTGGGCTAATGAGAGTTCGTTGTTTGCACATGAACGATGCACACATTTATTGTAACAGAGAACAATTTGCGCAGGAGTTCAGAGCAGTAAATGAGATGTATATCAAGTATTTCAACATTTTTGGGGTTGATAAATATGTAATGCGTTTAAGTCTACACGACCCGGCAAAATTGGGGCAGAAGTATGTAAATGAACCCGAACTTTGGCAGGAAACAGAAACAATGGTACGTAATGCGCTCATCGATTTAAAGATTCCTTATGTGGAAGTAATGGATGAAGCTGCCTTTTACGGACCTAAAATAGACGTACAGATTTGGAGTGCTATTGGGCGTGAATTTACACTTGCTACAAACCAGGTAGATTTTAATAGTGGTAATAAATTTAAACTTTCTTTTACCAATAAAGACAATGCGCCCGAAGTACCCTTGATTATACACCGTGCACCGCTCGGAACGCATGAGCGGTTTATTGGTTTTCTGTTAGAACATTATGCTGGTAAGTTTCCAGCTTGGTTAGCACCATTGCAGGTTAAAATTTTACCTATAAGCGATAAGTTTATGGATTATGGCTTGTCTGTTTTAGAAAAATTAAAAGCTGCAGGAATAAGAGCTGAGATAGATGACAGGAACGAGAAAATTGGTAAAAAAATTAGGGATACAGAACTTGCTAGGGTGCCATACATGCTTGTATTTGGCGAAAAAGAAATAGAAGCAAAATCAGTAGCGGTTCGCAAACAAGGCAAAGGTGACCAAGGTGTAAAAGACCTCGAACAATTTATTAACGAAATATCTGAAGAAATAAAAGAGCGCAGAGCTGAATAATTTACTAATTTTATGTTTTAAGGCAGATTAATCATTAAAAAATAAACATTTGTAAAAAGTGCTACACTGCCGGTAACTTTTTACAAAATATATAAAATGGCATTTCCTCCAAGACCGCCCCGGGGAGCGTTTAATCCACGGTTTAAAAAAGAGCAACAACAGGAACATCGTACCAATCACCTTATTAAAGCCATGCAGGTGCGTTTGGTTGGTGAAAATATTACTCCTGGCATCTATTCTATTTCAGAAGCATCAGGTTTTGCTAAAGAACAATCGTTAGATCTTGTAGAAATTTCTCCGGGTGCTACGCCACCTGTTTGTAGAATTATTGACTACAACAAATTTTTGTACGAAGAAAAGAAGAAGAAAAAAGAAATGAAAGCGAAATCCAAAACCAGCGAGGTAAAGGAAATTCGTTTTACGCCAAATACTGATGATCATGACTTTGACTTTAAAGTAAAACACGCTGAGAAGTTTTTGGAAGATGGTAACAAAGTGAAAGCACACGTTCAGTTTAAAGGTCGTGCTATCATGTTCAAGGAAAGAGGAGAATTGTTGTTGCTTAAATTTGCAGATGCATTGAAAGATGTAAGTGCCTTAGAAGGATTACCAAAACTTGAAGGAAAGCGTATGCAGGTTATGCTTGCACCCCGCATCATCAAGAAAAAATCTGGTAATGAGTTAGGTAAACTGCACAAAGAAAAGCCTACAGAAGAAAGTGCAGTACCCGCAGAAAATAGTCCTGCACCTGTAGCAGAAGCTTCTTCATCAGAATAAATATTCTAAAAATATTAATCAAAAGGTTGTCTTAAAACAGACAACCTTTTTTTAGTTAAACATTGTTTGATGGATATCAGTTTAAATAAATACATAAGCGATACAGGTTTTTGCAGCCGCAGAGAAGCGGATAAATATATTGAAGAGTGCCGTGTAACCATTAACGGAAAAGATGCTGATAAGGGTAATCGTGTAAAGCCTGGTGATGTTGTAAAAGTGGATGGGGAAAATCTGAAAAAGAAAGCTGCGCCTATTTACATAATGCTAAATAAACCTAAGGGAGTAACATGCACAACTGATCAAAGTGACAAATCAAACATAGTAGATTTTGTAAATCA
>JANOTH010000236.1:0-23662 GCA_031416275.1 Ferruginibacter sp.
GAGAAAGTTGAATGCCATAAACGAAAAAAAGCAGGAGGCAGAGGGTAACCTCTCACAAATACAAACCTTTTTGGATGCTACCCCTGACCCCATTTTATTAGCAGACAGCGAAGGCATCATCCGATTGTTAAACAAGGAAGCCGAAAAGGTTTTTGGTTATGAAACAGATGAGCTGAAGGGTAAGAGTATAGTACAACTTATACCTAAAAGGTTGATAAGTGAAACTGGCAAAAATCTTACAAATTTACTTACGTCTTTTAAACAGGGCGCATTGAATACAGGCTCAAACCTGTTTGCTTTAAAAAAGGACGGTACCGAATTTCCTGTTGAAATAACGACCAATTCTCTCTCTACAAAAGAAGGAACTTTTATTTCCACAGCCCTCAGAGATATATCTAACCTTACAAGGCAGGAGAAGGAAATTAAAGCGATGGCTAATATCATTGCCGATTCTTCCGACGCTATTTTTAGCAGGGCCATAACAGGCACTATTCTGAGCTGGAACAAAGGCGCCACAAAGTTATTCGGTTACGAACCGCAGGAAATCATTGGGCAAAAAGTGGCTGTTTTGTTTCCTGATGTTTCTTTACAAACAAGGATTGAACTTACCAAGCAGGTATTGGCCAACCAGTCTGTTGAAAAATATGAAACGACTGCCATAAAAAAAGACAGAACAGTAATAACAGTTTCCATTACCATGTCTCCGGTGTTGGATGATATGGAAAACATAACAGCAATTTCGCTGATACTCCGTGATATTACACAACAAAAAGCAGCAGAAAAACTACTAATAGATAGCAGTGAACGCAACAAACTTTTCATTCAGCAATCCCCCAATGCCATAGCTATGTTTGATAAGGATATGCGTTACTTAGCAGCTTCTAAAAAATGGGTAACAGATTATCATTTAAGTGGCAAAGAGATTATTGGCCATTCTCATTATGAGATATTTCCCGAAATTGGCGATGACTGGAAAGCGATACACCAACAGGGTTTACAGGGACAGATAAACCAATGCGATGAAGCTTATTTTGAACGGGCAGATGGGAGTGTACAGTGGCTAACATGGGATGTGAGACCATGGTATATAACAGAAGGGGAAATAGGTGGCTTGCTCATGTATACTGCAGACATAACTACCCAAAAGCAGAAAGAAAAAGATAAAAACAATATAGAAGAAATACTGGATAAAACCAATGAAGTGGCACGTATTGGTACCTGGGAGGTAGATCTTGTAAACAATAAAATAACCTGGAGCAGAATAACAAAAGAAATACATGAGGTAGCAATGGATTATGAACCCGAGCTCACAACAGCCATAGAATTTTTTAAAGAAGGAAAATCCAGAACAGCCATAGAAAATGCAGTAAATGAAGCAATCAGTAACGGTACCACTTACGATCTGGAGCTGGAACTGTTAACTGCAAAGGGTAATACTGTTTGGGCAAGGGCCATAGGACAGGCAGAATTTAAAAACGGCATTTGCCAGAGGCTTTTTGGAGTTTTTCAGGATATCAACGAATCTGTACAATCAAAGCAGGCTTTACAAAAACTAAACAGCGAGTTAGATACGCTGTTGAATGCAGGCTATGTGTCTATTATAGGAACCGACAGCAGTGGCATAATTACACATTTTAACAAAGGTGCAGAAATGCTTTTGCAGTATACTGCTTCCGAAATGATTGGCATTAATTCTCCCGAAATTATACATGTAAAAGAAGAAGTTGTAAAAAGGGGAATTGAATTAAAAGAACAATTTGGTTACGAAATCGCCATAGGTTTTGATGTATTTGTAGAAACGGCAAAACGAGGAGAGTTCGATTCCAGAGAATGGACTTATATTAGAAAAGACGGAACTGGATTTCCGGTGCAGCTTGTAGTAACTGCCGTTAAAAACAAGCAGGGTGAAATTATAGGCTTTTTAGGTATAGCTACCGATATAAGCCAGCTAAAAGAGGCAGAGCAAAAACTGGTAGCATCCAATGAATCTATCAATTCTGTCAACCGCCTTTTAAACCAAAAAAATGAAGAGCTGGAGCAATTTGCCTATGTGGCAGCCCACGATTTGCAGGAGCCGCTGCGTATGATATCCAGTTTTTTAACCTTGCTCGATCAGCGCTATGCACTGGTGCTCGATGATAAGGGAAAACAGTATATCAGCTTCGCTGTAGATGGCGCCATAAGAATGCGGGACCTTATTAATGACATACTTGATTTTTCCAGCGCGGGTATTGTAAATAATCAGTTGCTTAATTTAAACAATGTAGTAAATGATATTGCAGCAGGTTATAAAAACGACGAAAAATACCGGTCGGCAATTATTGACATAAAAACACTACCTACTATAAATGCCGATATATCCGCCATGCGACAACTTTTTGGCAACCTGATAACCAATGCCCTTAAATACCAGCCGCTTGGCAATGTACCCGTAATTAAAATAACTGCAGCAGATCAGGGAGACAAATGGCTTTTTAAGATTGCTGATAACGGCATTGGTATTGACCCTAAACATTATGATAAAATATTTGCGATTTTTAAACGGCTACACAACAAATCAGCTTATTCTGGCACAGGAATTGGTCTCGCAACGTGCAAAAAAATTGTTGATTTATACCATGGAAATATATGGATAGAACCCAACGATACAACAGGTTCTATTTTTTGTTTCACAATGTTAAAATAGAAAAAATATATTTCTATCTTTAAATAAAAAAGTATGACGGGTTTGCACATTTTAATGATAGATGACAGCGAGCAGGATATTATGCTGATTAGCGAGGCATTAAACAACTCTGGCATAGTTAAATCTTTAAAAGCACTTCACAATGGTGAAGAAGCACTTAAGTACTTAAGAAAAGAGAGCCCCTTCGAAAGCAGTACTTTGCCTGACCTCATACTCATGGATATTAACATGCCGGTTATGGATGGGCACGAAACGCTTGAGCATATTAAAACAAATGAGCAACTCAAACATATTCCAGTTATTATGTTGACCACTTCGTCTGCCGAAAAAGACATCAAAAAAGCTTACCAACACTACTCAAACTCTTACATAGTAAAGCCCTATGCTTTCTCAGATCTTGGCAGCATTGTAGAAACCATCAGAGATTATTGGCTTAATACTGTGCGGCTTTCTGAATAGGGTTTTCCTTAAAAATTTATTTAAGATAAAGGACAGGTTTCATTTCGTAATTATCATTATGCGAAGGATGCCTTGTCCTAAAATAATACCGGCTAATGAACAGATCCTGATGTGTGTGTGCAGACAAAGTTAGAATGGGTATTATTATAGGACTTATAGTATATCGGATCGAACATTGCGTGAAATACTCACCGAGGCAAAGTTTTGTCGGGTTCAGCGGACGATGCTTACTATACAGCCGTCATTTAGGAGAAATTAAACAACCAATCTTTTATTGACTAAAGTGAATTGGTATTTTTAAGTTTTATATAAATGTAACCTTCTCTGTTTAATTGCAACTCCCCCGCCAATAATGATATTGTAACAATTCCAAATTGTATTTTTAAAAGATTACATTTATCTTGTTAACCTTGGCTTTACTTATTCAAAGGATGGTTATTTCATTTACTAATTAACTTAAACGTTGCTTGATGAACAAAAACAAATTGTTTCAATGGTCTGTTGCGGCATCACTTGCAGGTTTTATTTTTGGGTTTGATACAGTAGTTATTTCCGGAGCTAACCTTCCAATAAAAGAACTTTGGCACACTACTCCGTTGTTTCATGGATTTTTTATTATGTCTATGGCATTATGGGGCACGCTGGTAGGTTCAATTTTTGGCGGTATTCCTACAGAAAGATTCGGCAGAAAAAAGGTGTTATTTTGGGTCGGAATTATTTTTGCTGTTTCTGCATTCGGTTCAGCACTTGCACAAGATCCTTACACATTTTCATTTTTTCGTTTTGTTGGTGGCATAGGTATTGGAGTATCATCAGTTGTAGCACCAACTTATATATCAGAAATTTCCACACCGGCAACAAGAGGCAGATTTGTTGCCATGTACCAATTTAATATTGTGTTCGGAATACTGATTGCATTTCTTTCTAATTATTTTTTACAGGGTGTAGGTGGCGTAAACGATTGGCGGTGGATGCTTGGCGTTTTAGCTATACCTGCACTTATTTATACAGTGATGGCCATGCGGTTGCCTGAAAGTCCCCGCTGGCTTATTTCAAAAAGGAATGATACTGCAAAAGCCAAAGCAATTTTATTGCAGATAGGTATTACAGATACCGATACCGAAATTGCCTCCATAATAAAAAGCAATCAACACGAGGAGTACGGCGGAAAATCTGCTTCACTTTTCAGCAGAAAACACAAACTGATTTTAGGCCTTGCATTTTTTATTGCATTCTTTAACCAGTTTTCCGGTATAAATTTTATTTTGTATTACGCTCCCGAAATTCTTTCCCGTATTGGTCTAGCTGCAAAAGATTCTTTGTTGAATTCCATAGCTATTGGTGGTACAAATTTACTTTTTACTTTTGTAGGTTTATATTTTATTGACAGGGTCGGCAGAAAAAAGCTGCTGATAGTTGGCTCAACCGGTTATATAATCAGCCTTGTAATGGTAGCCTGGTGTTTTTACAGCAAAGCAAGCCCTGCTTTGTTAATGAGTTTTCTTTTAATTTTTATTGCATCGCATGCCATAGGGCAAGGAGCTGTGATATGGGTTTTTATTTCTGAAATATTTCCAAATAAAATTCGGGCAGCGGGTCAGTCGTTTGGCGCAAGTGTACATTGGATCTTTGCAGCATTGATTACTTTGATTACTCCTGTTTTTCTTGACGATAGACAAGGCATTTTTAAAGATAACCCTTGGCCCATTTTTGCATTTTTTGCAGTTATGATGCTATTGCAATTAATATGGGTACTTACAAAAATGCCCGAGACAAAAGGTATTTCGCTGGAGGCATTGGAAGCAAAATTTTCTCAGGAAAATAATCAATAAAATAATGGAAGATAAAATAAACAACATTGTTTGCTTTGGTGAAATACTTTGGGATGTATTGCCAACAGCTACTTTGCCCGGTGGCGCCCCTATGAATGTTGCATATCATTTAAAAAAATTAGGTAATGAGCCTGCAATAATATCAAGAATAGGAAACGATGATTTAGGCAGAAAACTAATTGAATTATTTACGGATAATAATATTGACTGTGCAAACATTCAGACAGATGAAAAATTGCAAACCGGAAAAGTAAATGCTACCATTGGGGGAAATAATGAAGTGACGTACGATATTATAAAACCAGTTGCATGGGATAATATTTGCTGGCAGGCTAATTTTGAAAGTCTTGTTGGCAATGCAGATTATTTTGTTTTTGGAAGCCTTGCGGCACGAAGCACGGTAAGCCAACACACCCTGTTTAAATTACTGGAGATGGCAAAATATAAAGTGTTCGACGTGAACCTGCGTGCACCACATTACAATAAAGAAATTGTTGAAAAATTATTACATGACGTACGGTTGTTAAAACTTAATGAAGATGAATTGATAATTGTGAGCGATTGGTTTGCAGATGTAAAAACAGAAGAACAAAGAATAAATATGCTGCAGAATAAATTTAATATCTCTAATATAGTTGTAACAAAAGGTAGCGAGGGTGCTGTTTTAAATTATGAAGGAAAGTTTTATAATCACAATGCATATAAAATAAATGTTGCTGATACAGTGGGTGCAGGAGATTGTTTTCTTGCAGCACTTGTTACAAAATTATCTTTAAAGGAAAGTCCTGAAAATGCATTGCGTTATGCATGTGCTGCTGGCGCATTAATTGCCGGTTATAGTGGGGCTTGTCCAAATTATAATATTAGCCAGATAGATGAGTTAATAGCTAATGATGGCAATTAAAAATAATTTTATGCATCAACGCGAAACTGAATAATATATTAGTAAGCCGGAACAAAATAAATATGAATAAAAATTTAAGGTATATCATAAGTTGCTTGCTGTTGCTAATGAGCACTCAACCAATTGCTGCGCAAAAAAGCCAGCAACTATATAAAGAGCCATATCGCCCGCAGATTCATTTTACACCAAAGGCACATTGGATGAACGACCCCAACGGTATGGTTTTTTCAAAGGGAGTTTACCATTTATTTTTTCAATATTATCCCGATTCAACGGTGTGGGGACCTATGCATTGGGGACATGCAACAAGCAAAGATTTAATGCATTGGCAGGAACAACCCATTGCTTTATACCCTGATAGTTTGGGTTATATTTTTTCAGGAAGTGTAGTGGCAGATAAAAAGAATACGAGCGGATTTGGTAAAAAAGGTACAGTGCCACTTGTTGCCGTTTTTACGCATCACAATATGGCGGGGGAAAAAGAAAAGCGGAACGATTTTCAAAACCAAAGCCTAGCATATAGTAATGATGATGGACAAACTTGGAAAAAATATGATGGTAATCCCGTTTTAAAGAACCCCGGCATTACAGATTTTAGAGACCCAAAAGTAATGTGGTACGAGCCGCAAAAAAAGTGGATAATGACGTTGGCCACAAAAGACAAAATAACATTTTATTCGTCACCCAATCTTAAAAACTGGAAGGAAGAAAGTGAATTTGGTGCGCAACTCGGCGCACATGGCGGTGTGTGGGAATGTCCCGATCTGTTCACTTTGACTGACAACGGAAAAGAAGTATGGGTACTAACTGTAAGTTTAAACCCCGGCGCACCAAACGGTGGCTCAGGTACACAGTATTTTCTGGGAAAATTTGATGGTAAAAATTTTACTACTACACAAACAAACACAAAATGGATTGATTATGGCCCTGATAATTATGCCGGTGTAACATGGAGCAACACAGGAGAAAGAAAAATATTTTTAGGGTGGATGAGCAACTGGTTGTATGCTACTCAGGTTCCTACAATAAAATGGCGAAGCGCAATGACGCTTCCCAGAACTTTAAAATTAAAACATGTAGGCAACGACCTTTTTATTACATCAACACCGGTGCCGGAAATTGCCGGTATTTCTGCTAAGCCGATCACAGTAAACAACATCTCTGTAAAAAGAGATGTTGATCTTTCTACTGTGGTAAAAAATATAAGTTTCCCATGTAGCCTTAATTTAAGTTGTAACAAGCAGAATTTTGCTATAAAAATATTCAATAAGACAGGTGAGGAGCTGTTAATCGGTTATGATGAAAAAACAAACAATTATTTTATAGACAGAACAAAAGCTGGCAATGTAAATTTTAATGCGGCATTTGCGGCAAGGCATATGGCGCCACGCATTAGCAACAATGCGGTAATAAATATTTCACTAATAATAGATGCAGCATCAGTAGAATTATTTGCAGATGGTGGCTTATCGAATATGACGGAAATTTTCTTTCCGGCAAAACCCTTTGATCAAATTCACATTCAATCAGCAACCGGGCTAAGTATAAATAAATTGGCGTACTTGAAGATGAGAAGTATTTATTAGAAGCTGTTATGCCATGTGTCCTTTACAGAATACACTTCACATATTAAATGAACTACACCCGCATTCGTGTCGCAATTCGCTCCGATCTTGTTATTGCCAAAGCACCCCTACTATGCGTAGATTTAAGCGAAGCGCTTTACGGATTTTTAATCCCGATGAGTATTTACTCATCGAATAGATAGCGTTAGCGCACTTCTTGCAGATATGCAGCAAATTTTAGTGTCTAGCTTATCTGTGCAGCCTACGAAATATATTTCCAGTATAAAAATTAGCGATTCAGGCCGCCGTGATAGCATGCAGTAAAATCAAAATTAATTTTCAATGCACATGTAAAACCTTAAGTATCAAAATCTGAATACTGTAAAATTTTCTCCGTACAAAAAGCATTTAAAAGGGTTTCTCCCACCCCCTACGTGGCACCAGCCGAGCATCAGCCGTGGGTCAGCCTCATCCAAGCCGCAGTTGAGAAATGTACAAAACCCCAACCAATCAGGAACAAACAGGAATTGTTCGGCATAACAAGGAATTGTTCCGCCTAAACCTTCCTAAAATGGAACAAATCAGGAAACCCACTTTTTGCTTAGCTCTATATTTGCACTCATCACAATACGCTGCCCCACACATTTCCGCTTTTCCTATTCCGTCGGTTTTATTATCATCCCCATTGCTATAACTTTACAGCTTAAAATTTATACAATGAGTGAATTAGTAAATGAGTTTAATGATTACCGTACCAAAATGAACGAGGTGATTTTAAGTAAAGAAAATCTTGTATTAAAAAGACTCTGGAACCTAGATACCAATACCTATGCAGCAGGTGCGCTAGATGTAAAAACAAAAGAATTGTTAGGCCTTGTCGCCAGCATGGTTTTGCGTTGCGATGACTGTATTAAATACCACCTTGGTAAGGCGCATGAGCTTGAAGTGAGTACAGATGAAATGTATGAATTATTTGCAGTAGCAAATATTGTAGGTGGCACTATTGTAATACCACATACCCGCCGTGCAGCCGAATATTGGGAGGCGTTGCAAGGGGAATAAGCAATGTTGAGATAAAAACATAATTCAAGCAAGACCATCTTATCGATGGCACTTTACTGATAGCTGTTTTATAAAAATTAGTCTTTAGCGACTTTGTAAAATATCATTTTTACTCAGTCGCTTTTTTATTTAAATACTTTTTTAAATTATTTATGAGAAACTACAGATATGTAAAAAAAAAATACATTCGCTCAATCTTACTGCAAATTCCCTCCCACGGAGGGGTAGCGAATGGGCGGGATGGGTTACCCACTTTTATAACTCCAAAAGATGTAGATCATTACCTTCCAAACATTCTATCCAACTCCTCTTTTTTAAAACTCATGTAAGTGGGTTTACCTGTTGGTGTTGCATTGGGAGTAACACACAAAAAAAGATCTTCGCTAAGTTGCTTCATTTCTTTTTGTGAAAGGGCTGTGCCAATTTTTACTGACTGCTGCAATGATAGGGAACGCAACAATTTTTCTCTTTTTGAATATTTTAAATCGTTGCTAAAATGTTTGTACTGCTCCAATAATTTTTCAATAGCATTGCTTTCACCTGCCTGCGGCATATCTGCCGGCGTGCCCTGTATTACAAAAGTATTGTTACCAAATGGTTCTAACTGGTACCCAAGTTGCTTTAAATCAGGTAACAATTCTGTTAGCATTATAGTATCAGCAGGAGCAAGCTCAATGGTTGCAGGGAAAAGACTTTGCTGCGTGGCAATTGCCTTGCCCGATACTGCGTTTGAAAAACGTTCGTACAAAATTCTTTCGTGGGCATTTTGCTGGTTTAAAAGCAAATATCCTTTATCGTTTTGCACAACAATATAGGCGTTGTGCAATTGCATTAATTCACTGTGAGGTTGTGGTTGTTCATTATTTGCTGACTGCTTTTCAAAAACCGGTAAAGCCTGTGGACTTGATGAATAATCTTTTGCATTGTCACTTGCAGGCTTTTCGTAAAAGTCTTTCCAGTGCGCCAGTTCGCTTTTATTTTCTATAAAATGTGCTTGGTTTTTTTTGGCAAAAGTTTGAAACAGTGAAGAGGACGACGCTGACGAACGGTTTTGCTCTGTAATGGGTTTGTTTACTGCATCGAGGTGTTGTATGCTTGCATCCAATTCAAAATCAAGTGTAGGCGTAATGCTGAATTGTGCCAATGCATGCTTAACAGCACTTTGTACAAATGCATAAACGATCTTCTCATCTTCAAATTTAATTTCCTGCTTTGTTGGGTGTACATTTATATCTATTTGCCCAGGGTCTAAATCAAGAAACAATGCATACATGGGGAAGCTGTCCTTAGGTATCATATCTGCAAAGGCACTCATTATAGCATGGTTAAGGTAAGCGCTTTTTATAAAACGATTGTTCACAAAAAGGTACTGATCGCCTCTTGTTTTTTTAGCAGTTTCGGGTTTACCAACAAAACCAAGTATATCTAAATAATCTGTTCGCTCCTGTACGCTCACTAATTTTGCGTTGTAGTTGTTGCCAAGTATTTGTACAATACGTTGTTTAAGCGTTCCTTTTTCCAAATGAAAAACCTGCTGCCCGTTCGATGTTAGAGAAAAAAACACTTCGGGGAAAGCCATAGCAACCCTAATAAATTCATCTATAATGTGTCGCAATTCAGATGGGTTACTCTTTAAAAAATTCCGTCGGGCTGGCACATTAAAAAATAGGTTTTTCATAGCAATTGAAGTACCAGTTGGAGCTCCAATAGGTTCCTGTTTTTTAACGCTGCTGTTTTCTATTTCTATGTAGACACCAGTTTCGTCATCCGCCCTTTTTGTTTTAAGCTCAACCTGTGCTACGGCTGCAATACTTGCAAGTGCCTCGCCACGAAAGCCCATTGTTTTTATACGAAAAAGGTCTTCTATGTTACTAATTTTTGAAGTCGCATGTCGCTCAAATGCCATGCGGGCATCGGTTTCACTCATTCCTTTGCCATTGTCAATAACCTGCACTAGGGCTTTGCCGGCATCATTCACAAAAAGAGAAATTTCTGTAGCGCCTGCATCAACTGCGTTTTCCAACAGTTCCTTTACCGCACTAGCGGGCCTTTGAATAACCTCGCCTGCAGCAATCTGGTTCGCAATGTTATCAGGCAATAATTGTATAATATCAACCAACAGTAAAAAGTGTTTTAGAGCGCAAAATTACTTAAGCATAAGGAGAAAGCAGAAAAGAAGTATTGTAGCGTTTAGAGTAGCATATTAAATTTTAGTAATAATATCTATGGGTAAAACTGAATATGCTATTTTAATCAAAGCTCTTGGCACTACCAGTCGATGCGATCTTTAATAACCGATCAAATTCTTCTGCATTTAAATCGTTGTAAAAAAAGTAAACCGGGTCTACAGGGTTGCCATTTACATGTACCTCGTAATGGCAATGCGGACCTGTACTTGCGCCTGTGTTACCAACCCAGCCAATGATCTCACCTCGTTTTACCCGTTGTCCCTGCCGAACTTTTATTCTTACCATGTGCATATATTCGGTTTCGTAACCATAACCATGGTTAATAATTACATGATTTCCGGTGCCTGCTCCCATTGAAGCAGTAGTAACCTGTCCATCCCCGGTAGCATAAATTGGTGTGCCTTGCGGAGCCGTAAAATCCAGCCCATTATGCATTTTAGCAATACCATAAATTGGGTGTATTCTCATACCAAAGCCACTAGCTATTCTCGTAAGCTGTTTATTGCTTACAGGTTGTATAGCCGGTATGCTTGCCAATTTTACATCTTGGTTTTTTATTAGGTTTTCTATGCCTTTGTAGCTGGCTGTTTGGTAAGTAATTCGTGCATCTAAATTGTTTAATTGTGCAGCAATATCTTTTCCTATAATGTCGTCATTTATAACTGTTACTTTATCAAACTCTTTTTGCTTTTCTATTAATTTAGCACGTGCACTATCGGGCAAGGGATTTTGTTCAAAAATAGACCTGTATACTTCATTGTCTCTTTTTTCAAGTGCTGAAAGTTGCTCCTGCAAAGAGCGAATTTTAGAATTTAATTGCTTGTAATTATCTTTTAGGTTTTCGTATTTGCGGTTAGCTTGCAACTCTGTAGGTTTTGGAATAAAACGGTTGTATAAATAAATTACAATGGCAGAGCTTACAAGCAAAGCGGATATTAATCCAAAAAAACGCAGCAGTTTCACCCTCAATGGCGTTACGAGTTTTTCGTATCTAAGCGTATTTGTATTATAAAAATATTTTACCTTTTTCATTAAGATCACAAATAATTTTGGTAGCCTATATATACCTTTCTCCGTTAGAAACACCCCAGCTATTATTACAAGCGGTTCACTTTTATAAAGTTCTTTTCCTTCTGTAAATAAGAAATTTCAACAGCACAAATCATATCCCTTAAAACCCCTCACTCGCAAATAATAACCCTCAACTTCTAATTCCTAACTATTAACCTAATCAACTATTTTTGCCAGATTACAAATATAACTCCATAATTAACAAAAAGTAACTCATACAAATTCAGCATCATGACGGCTTTAGAGATCAGGCAACAGTTTTTAGATTTTTTTAAAAGTAAGCAACATACCATTGTTGGTTCTGCACCAATCGTTGTAAAAAACGATCCAACATTGTTGTTTACTAATGCCGGCATGAACCAGTTTAAAGATTATTTTTTAGGTAACCAAACACCTCCCTACCCTAGGGCTGCAGATACACAAAAATGTTTACGGGTTAGCGGCAAGCACAACGATTTAGAGGAGGTAGGCGTAGATACTTACCACCATACCATGTTTGAAATGCTTGGAAACTGGAGCTTTGGCGATTATTTTAAAGCTGAGGCAATAGCTTGGAGTTGGGAATTACTTACCGAAGTTTATAAAATTCCAAAAGAAAATTTATACGTTACCGTTTTTGAAGGAGACGAAAAAGAAGGTCTGCCAAAAGACGAAGAGGCTTACAATGAATGGAAAAAATACGTGGCTGAAGATCATATATTATTGGGCAATAAAAAGGATAATTTTTGGGAGATGGGCGATACCGGTCCATGTGGTCCATGCACTGAAATACATGCTGATACGAGATCTGCAGAGGAGAAATTAGAAGTCAAAGGTGCAAATTTGGTAAACAATGATCACCCGCAGGTTATAGAAATTTGGAACAACGTTTTTATGCAGTTCAACCGTTTAAAAGATGGAACGCTGCAACCACTACCTGCGCAACATGTAGATACAGGTATGGGTTTTGAAAGACTTGTGCGTGTGTTACAAAACAAAACCAGTAATTACGATACAGATGTTTTTAGCGGAACAATCGCTGAAATTGAAAAAATAGTAGAAAAGAAATACGATGCGGGAGATAGCAAAGAGGCCGTTGCTTTCAGAGTTTTAGCAGACCATATCCGTGCTATCTCATTTACAATAGCAGATGGACAATTACCCTCAAACACAGGCGCAGGCTATGTTATACGTAGGATACTGCGTAGAGCAATAAGGTATTATTATTCTTATTTGGATCATAAGCAACCATTGATGCACCAATTGTTGCCGGTAATAGCAACACAATTCGAATATGTTTTTCCGGAGTTAAAAGCACAGGAAGAATTTGTAGCAAAAGTTATAAAAGAAGAGGAAGAAGCATTTTTAAGAACATTGGATAAGGGTTTGAAAAAAATGGATGATATTATTTTTAACGCTGCAACTTCTAAACAAATAAATGGCGATGCTGCTTTTGAATTGCTGGATACTTTTGGTTTCCCCATTGACCTTACAAGATTGATTGCGCAAGAAAATAATTTATCTGTTGATGATGCAGGTTTTGAAGCCGCATTAAAGCAACAAAAAGACCGCTCCCGTGCTGCTACAGCAATGGATACGGAAGACTGGCAAATCGTAAAAGAAGGTAATGTAAGTTTTGTTGGGTACGATAATTTAGAAGCAAAAACCAATATTTTAAAATATAGAAAGGTATCAGGCAAAGGAAAAGAGCTGTACCAAATTGTATTGGAGCAAACGCCTTTTTATGCGGAGAGTGGTGGGCAGGTTGGGGACCAAGGAAAATTACGAATTGGGAATAACGAACTACGAATTGTGGACACCAAAAAAGAAAATGATTTAATCATTCATTTTGCAGAAACTATTCCTGCAAGTTTAACAGGGGAAATTACAGCGACAGTTGATGCTGAACGACGTCATAAAATAACCATACACCACAGCGTTACACACCTTATGCATGCGGCTTTACGCAAAGTATTGGGTACCCATGTTGCACAAAAAGGAAGTTTGGTATATGATGAAAACCTTCGTTTTGACTTTTCGCATTTTGCAAAAGTTACCGATGATGAAATAGCACAGGTTGAAAAATTGGTAAACCAAAAAATAAGACAAAACATCCCTGTGGTCATTAAAAGCATGAGCAAGGATGATGCTATGAAAACCGGTGCCATGGCATTGTTTGGCGAAAAATATGGCGATATGGTACGGGTGGTAACCATCGACCCAAACTATTCAGTTGAATTATGCGGCGGTACACATGTTGGAAATACAGGTGAGATAGGTTTTTTTAAAATTCGCAGCGAAGCAGCGGTTGCAGCGGGTGTGCGCAGAATTGAAGCGGTGAGTGGCGAAGCAGCAGAGCTATTATTAAATAATAATTTTGCAGAATTAGCCAGCATAAAAACCATGCTTAAAAATCCTAAAGACACAGGAAAAGCTATAGAAGCATTGCAGCTGGAAAACAATGCCCTTTCAAAACGAATAGAGTCTTTGGAAGCACGGCAATTGGTTGGCATAAGAAATGAGTTGCTGCAAAAAGATGAAATAATAAATAATATCACTTTTGTTGGCGAAATAATAGAGGTACCAAATGCAGATTCGCTCAAAAAACTTTGTACAGATGTAAAAAATCATTTGCATGATCATGTAATTGTATTGTGTGCAAATGTTGGTGGCAAAGCACACGTAGCTATCGGTATAAGCGATACGGTTGTTGCAGCTAGAAATTTAGATGCTGCTAAAATGATAAAGGAAAAAGTAAGCGGGTTGATAAAAGGCGGTGGCGGCGGTCAAAAAAATCTTGCTACTGCAGGTGGGCAAAATGTAAGCGAGTTGGCCGAGGTAATAAAAGTGGTAAAAGAAATGCTGTAGAATTTTGCTTTGCTGATTTCCAAAAAAGTAAAAATAATGTTAAAGGAAAATATTTATCTCCGAATAATTTCGTAATACAAAATATTCTCCTACATTTGATGTACTAAATATTTCGTAGTTAAAACTTACATCATGAAAAATAACATTAAAGGAACAGTAATCGGATGGCTAATAGCTACCATCACTGGTTTTGGTGCTGAAGCACAGGTTAATAAAAACGGAACACCTGAAGCAGACAAAAAAGAAACACAGGAAATTATTATCCGTAAAAAAGGAGACAAGGATACCAAGGTAATTGTTGAAATTACAAACAACAAAGTAATGGTGAACGGCAAACCACTTGCTGAGTTTAGTGAAGACGGTATTACCATTAACAACAGAAAAATAATTGTAAAAGGCGGAAATTCCATGTCATTTGATTTTGGAGATAAACTAAATGGACGAATTGAAAGAAACATTGAGGAAATGTTTTCAGACGGCGGTTTTGGAAACAAAGCAGAAGAGTCATATACATTTCTTGGTGTAAGTACTGATGAAAATAAAGAAGGCGCAATCATACAAGATGTAACAAAAAACAGTCCTGCCGAGAAAGCTGGGTTGCAAAAAAACGACATCATATACAAGGTAGAAAACAAAGAAATAAATAACCCTGCTGATCTTTCTGAAACAATACGCTCCATGAAAAGCGGTGATAAGGTAAAAGTATATTTTTTGCGTGATGGTAAAAAGAAAGATGAAAAAGTTACCCTTGCAGAAAATAAGGTGGTAATGCAAACCAACAGGGTTTTTTCTTTTAAAAAACCTGATGGCACCCAACAAACTATAACAATACCTCGTCCACCCATGCCTCCTGCACCTCCGGGCTTCGATGAACAAAGATGGGAAAACAATTTTGATAATTCTTTCTTTGAGCCGAAGCGTCAGAAACTTGGTTTAAAAATTCAGGATACTGAAGATGGTAATGCTGTAAAAATTCTTGATGTAGAACCAACCTCAGCCGCAGCAACAGCAGGGTTGCAAAAAGATGATCTCATCACAGAAATTGGCGGTGTAAAAGTTAAAAATACCGATGAGGCAAGAGAGCAATTACAAATAAACAAAGAAAAATCCAGCTACGATTTAAAAGCCAAGCGCAGTGGAAACGAAATGAACTTTACCATTAAAATCCCTAAAAAACTAAAGACAGCTAATTTATAATCCCCTCATTTAATAAAGAAAACAGTATTCTGTTGTTACTTGCCGGCTTAAAAAGCCGGCATTTTTTTAACTAAAACTACAAGTCTTTATTTGTTTAGAGCCAATATCATAAATTGATTAAATGTATTTTTGCAGCACATGAGCAATGATAAATACGAAGTTGTAATTGGGTTGGAAGTGCACGCACAACTCCTCACAAAAAGCAAATTATTTTCGGGTGACAGTATTTCATTTGGTGCAGCTCCCAATACACATGTGAGCCCTATTTCACTTGCTCACCCCGGCACTTTACCCCTAATGAACAAAGAAGTTATTGCCCTCGCCGTAAAACTTGGCATTGCATTAAACTGCAGCATAACACAGCATAATTATTTTGCCCGTAAAAATTATTTCTATCCTGATCTTCCAAAAGGTTACCAGACAAGCCAGGATACTGCACCCATCTGTAAAGGCGGATTTCTTACTATTCAAACCCCTAATGGCGAAAAAAATGTAAAGCTAAACCGCATCCACATGGAAGAAGATGCGGGCAAAAGCATTCACGATTTGTTTGAAACCTACACAGCCATAGATCTTAACAGAGCCGGAACCCCTTTACTTGAAATTGTTACTGAGCCTGATTTAAGCAGCGCTGAAGAAGCATTTAACTATATAACAGCCCTAAGAAAATTGGTGCGGTGGCTAGATGTGTGTGATGGAAACATGGAAGAAGGTAGCCTTCGTTGCGATGCTAATATATCTGTTCGTTTAAAAGGAGAGACCAAACTTGGTACAAGGGTGGAAGTAAAAAACCTTAATAGCATTCGCAACGTAAAAAAAGCGATTGAAATTGAAGTAGACAGATTGATTGCGATTGTAGAAAGCGGCGCACAGGTAATGCAAGAAACCAGAAGTTTTAATGCTGATGACAATACTACATTTTCACTGCGCAGTAAAGAAGATGCAGATGACTACCGTTATTTTCCCGAGCCAGATTTACCTCCTTTTAATATTACCAAAGAATACATCAACTCCATAAAAAATAACATGCCTGAATTGCCTGCGGTATTGCAGGAAAAATATACAACAGTGCATGGACTTACTTTATACGATGCAGCAAGAATTTGCGATGACAAAGAAGATGCTATTCTTTACGAAGGCCTGGCTGCGGCAACGGGTAATTGTAAAGCAGCTGCCAATTGGGTAACAGGACCAATAAAAAAGTATTGTAACGAAAACACCTGCAGCATAAAAGATTTTCCGCTCCCTGTTTCGCAGCTTGCTGAATTAATAACTTTCACAGAAAGTGGTAAAGTGCATTACAATATTGCATCAACAAAGTTAATGTTAGCCATTATTGCTGATACTAAGGCATCGCCTGAAGCACTTGCTGCAACTATGAATTTACTGCAGGAAAATAATACCGACGCATTAGAAAGCTGGGTAAACGAAACGTTGCAATCCATGCCTGAAAAAGTGAAGGAATACAGATCGGGCAAAAAGGGTTTAATAGGGTTGTTTGCAGGGCAGGTAAAAAAGTTGAGTAAAGGGAAAGCTGATATGGAAGCGGTGACGAAAATGCTGGAGGAAAAGTTAGCAGTTGGGAGTTAGCGGTTGGCAAAAAGAAAATTTATTTTTTATTTTATAAATGTGTTTAATGAAAAAACTATTAGTTGGAATGTTCTTGGCAGCAAGTATTATTTCTTGCAGCGAAAAAACGGAAAAGGGACAATTTACCGTAACCGGCGATTTAAAAAATGCAGATGACCAGCAGATTTATTTGGAGCAATTGTATTTTAGCCAAAAAGATCCTGAAGTAATTGACACAGGAGAAATTAAAAACGGCAAATTTACCGTCAGCGGTATTGCGGCTGAAGAGGGCTTATACAGATTACGGTTTGAAAAACAGGAAACCGGCTACATCTTTATAAATGATGAACCAAAAATAAATTTTAAGGCAGATGTGAAAGATATGAGTCTTACCGGCCCTGAATTTAATACGGCTGCAAACAAATCGTTTAAAAATTTCCTGCTAACGGTTGATGGAAAACAAAAAAACATGACCGCTTTATCTGCAGAAATAGACACACTTCAAAAGGATAAGATTAATGACAGCATTGTAAAAATTAAGATTGTTGATTTAAATAAAGAAGGCGCAAACTTTAAAAGCTTTATTATTAAAACTATTGACAGTGCCGAAGACCCTGTAGTAGCTATGTTTGCGTTGGGTTATACAAGAGGAATAGATCCCGCAGAGCTAAAAACAGCGATCCCAAATTTATCAAAGCGGTTTCCAAATCACAATGGCGTTTCCACCATTATTTCTCAATACAACGAATTGATGGTAAAAAAAGATGCCCCACAAAATGCACCTGCGGGCAAACCTACAGTGGGCAGTATGGCACCTGATTTCACAATGGCCGACCCTTCAGGTAAACAACTTGCACTTAGTTCATTAAAAGGTAAATATGTATTGATAGATTTTTGGGCTAGTTGGTGTGCACCATGCCGTGGTGAAAACCCAAACGTGGTAGCCAACTACAATAAATATAAAAACAAAAACTTCACTATCCTAGGAGTGTCGCTTGATGAAGACAAAACTAAGTGGACAGAAGCTATAAAAAAAGATAATCTTGGGTGGGCTCACGTAAGTGATTTAAAGGGCTGGAACAGTGCTAGCGTTCCGCTGTACGGTTTTGATGGTATTCCTTACAATGTATTGATTGATCCAACAGGAAAAATAATTGCAACGGAATTGAGGGGAGAAGAATTGGGAAGGAAATTGGAGGAGGTGTTGAAGTAAAAAAGTCGATGATCTCAATTAGCTAAAACAATAAAGGCTGCCCAAGAAGGCAGCCTTTATTGTTTTATTATTTAAGTTGTAATTACCAATTTGGATTTTGCTGACCTCTAATAGCTGGATTAGCATCTAATTCACGCTGAGGTATAGGCAAGATTCTTCTAAAATCAGTATAATTAATTGTTCTTACAGCAGCAGGAAAGTTGTTGCTTCTAAGTACGGCTCTTTTTAATCGATTTAGATCAAGATATCTGTCACCTTCAAATGCCAACTCTTTTCTTCTTTCATTAATAATATCTTCTAACAATGCCGCACCGGTTGACGCAATTGGGGCAGCACTCCTACGAGTTGTAATAAAATTAGAATATAGTAAAGCATCCGCTTCGTTTGCAGGTAAAGATGCTTCTGCTGCAATAAGATAAATATCACTTAACCTAACAACTTTTGTGTCACTAATTTCAGTTCCGAATGTGTTAGGAAATTTGTTTATAAAAACAGCAGGTAATCCACCCCTTGTACCAACTGTATATAAGTTTTTTCTTACATCAGCTGTAATGTAAGAATTGTATAGGTCATCTGCACATAACAAATCACCATAACCTGACTGACTATAAATATTTGATAACCCGTCGAAACCATTGTTAGCAGTTGCATCGGCAGACACTTCAAAAAGTGTTTCAATTCTGTCAGTTCTTGGCAAAGCACTCGCCCAATAAATGCCATGATTAGCAGCTGTAACAACTGTAAATCCACCATTTGTAATTACATCTACAGCTGCTGTCTTAGCATTTGCTTTATCACCCATGGTTAAATAAACTTTAGCCTGAAGACCTCTTGCAGCGTACTTACTGAATTGGCTTGAGTTCCTAAAGAGAGTCATTAATGTAAACGCTTGTCCTAAATCAGCATTAATAAGTGCGTAAACTTCAGATATTTTACTTCTACCAGGGAACAAAGTAATATCAAAAGTTGTAACAATCGGAACACCAAAACTAGCAGGATCTTCAGTGTAAGGCTTAGCAAAATATCTCACTAAATTAAAATAACATAATGCTCTTATTGCAAAGGCTTCACCCCTATATTGATTTACATTGATAGTGGCAGGCAATGTTGCGTTAATGATGTTATTGCACCGCAAAATAGTGTTATATGCTGCATTCCAGAAACCAGCTATATTTCCATCATTTACAGTAAATAAATAGTTATTAAAGTTGGTATATCTGTTTGAATTTAATTGTGACTGGTAGGCATTATCCGCCATTAAATCTCCAAAAACAGGAACAGTTCTACCCTCATGCTCTATATTTCTCAAACCTGAATATGCTCCAAGTAATGCTGTCGCCAAATCTGACTCACTAGCTAATGCAGTTGAAGGAGTTAATGAAGTTGGTGGTGCTTTTTCCAAATAATCTTTTTTACAAGATGACAAAGCTGTAATAGCCACCATCAGGATTATCAGGAATGTGTATTTTGATATTAGTTTCATAATATTTCTTTTTAAGTTGATTAGAATCCTATGTTTACACCTACTGATACTGTTTTGGGTATAAACTCAGTTAAGTTAGAAAAACTTCCAGCTCCTTGCTCAGGATCAAAAGGTTGGTTTTTATCTTTAACAAATGTAAATAAATTAGTACCTCTTACATAGAAAAACGCACTGCTCAACCTTATTTTTGAAGCCATCTCTGACGGTAAGGTATATCCAAGCTGTAAATTTCTTAAACGGATATAATTGGCATTATTTAAATAAAAACTAGATGCACTTTGGAAGCTCCTGTTACCACCATAAACATATCTTGGTATGTCGGTAACGTCCCCTGGCTTCTGCCATCTTTCTAAAATTCTAGAAGATTTATTAAAGGTAGGATTTGCACCTGCTCCTAAATAAAAAGAGTTAAAATTATCGAAAGAATAATTTCCACCGCTATAATAAAATTGAGTCTCCAAACTAAAACCCTTATACTTAAAAGTATTTGTTAAACCGCCAAAATATCTAGCAGCAGCAGTTTTCTGAATTACTCTTTGCGCAGAGGCATATACATTTTGAGTCTTTGTTTTGGAAGAGTCTGTGTACCAAAGAGGATCGCCGTTTGCCGGATCAGCCCCTGCGTAGGTACGCAGAAAATAAGATTGTACATCAAAACCAACTCGATAAATATTTAAGCCTGCAATGATATCCGCATTGTTGTTTGGCAAACTAGTAACCTTATTTTGGTTAAACGCATAGTTAAAGCTTATGTCCCATGTAAAATCTTTAGTTGTTACAGGTATAAGATTTACAGTCAATTCTACTCCTTGATTTTGCAATGCTCCAATGTTCTTCCTAACTGAAAGGAATCCTGATGTACCTGATAAAGGCGCATCTAATAACAATTTAGAAGACTTTCTTCTATAAACATCAGCAGAAACATTTATTCTATTCTTAAAAAAGCCAAGGTCTACTCCTAAATCTAACGGTCTATTTTCCTCCCACGTTAAATCTAGATTACCTACGTTATTTGGAAAACTACCTGGTGTACTATTGTAATTTGCTCCAAAACCATATCCAGGGAAGTAATCATAATTACCAATAGAGGCATTTCCACTTTTACCATATGATGCACGCAACTTCAATTGATTTATCACCCGACTGTTTGCAAGAAATTCTTCTCTATCTACGTTCCATGATGCTCCAACAGAATAAAAGTTACCATAACGATTATTTGGTCCAAACCTTGAAGATCCATCTCTACGGAAACTTCCGGAAAGTATGTATTTGTCCTTATAGTTAAAATCCAACAAAGCAAATTGTGAAAGGAATGAATAATCAGAAATGGTAGCCGACGCAGTTCTAGGTGTAGCAGTAGAAGCTGCTTGCTGTAACGCAAACGTAAGAGGGAAACCTGTCCCTTGCAAGTTATTGAAGTAACCTTTTGACAATTGGCTTTCATAACCCACTTTTAGATTAGCATAAAAATCACCAGTTTTGTTAATGTCCTGACGATAATTTAAGCTATTTGTAAACGTATAGTTATAATACCTTGTGTAAAAATTAAAAACTCTTCCCGTTGTTGCAGGGTTGTATAGAATATTTGGTCCAGATTGAGGACTTCCTGGTAACAGTGTTACACCATCGCCGTAAAATGGATTATTATATTGAATCTCTTCAAGCGTGCTAAAATCACTTGAATAATTTGATCTAAATGTTAGATTTTTCAAGATTTTGTAGTCTGCTGACAAACTCCCCCTTAAACTCAATTGACCCAATTGCCTTTTGTCAAACTGTGTTGTTGCTAAAGTATTATAAATACCGCTTGTAGGAAAATCAGGTGTTAAATAGTTTAAACTTCCGTCAGGTTTATATGCTGACCTTGTTGGTAATATAAAGTAAGAACTTAAAATCGGGTTACCAAAGGCGCCACCCGCTTGCGGTGTATTTTGCTTTACGAAACCACCATCTATATTAACACCTAAAGTTAGCCTATCACTTGCCTGGTTAGTTATTCTGATAGCTCCGTTCGTTCTTTTTAAGTCACTTGTTATTGTAGTACCTTCTTGCTTAAAATAACCACCCGAAACATAAAAGGTAGTTTTTTCATTACCACCACTTGCGCTTAGGTTATACTGTTGCTGGTTACCTTGTCTTAGCACAGCATCTCTCCAATTGAAATCAACACCATTTCCACTTCCCAAAGCTGTTAGCGTAGCTGCAGTAACTGCGGGAGTAGCTCCCTGATTTACTAAGCCCTCTCTTGTTAGATCAATGTATTCTTTTGCATTTAATGGACGATTTCTTTCACTCGTATAAGCAACGTTATTATAACCTATCTCGGTATCAAACCTAAACTTAGTTTTGCCTGATTTGCCCTTCTTTGTTGTAATGAGAATAACACCATTTGCCGCACGACTACCATAAACCGCAGTTGACGCTGCATCTTTAAGCACAGTGATACTTTCGATATCATTAGGATTTAAAGTACTTAACAAGTTGCCTGTGGTTTGTAAACGTGATGCATCTCCTGTATTTAAAATAGCTCCATCAAGTACATATAGAGGGGCATTACCTGCGTTTATTGAACTAACACCTCTAATTCTTACATCTTGCGAAGCACCTGGAGCACCTGAAGATGCAACAGACTGCAATCCTGCAACACTACCTTGTAATGCTTTATCAACCGATGAAAAAGGTCTGTTTTCGATCTCAGCCCCTTTTACAGTTGCCATTGACCCTGTGATAGCTGCTTTTTTCTGCGTACCATAAGCTACTACAACAACTTCTTGCAACCCCTTATCTTCAGACTGCATGGTTGTATTAATGTTAGTTTTGTTACCGATGCTTATTTCGGAGGTTTGCATACCCTCTGATGATATAACCAGTGTTTTGGCTTGCGCAGGAACTTTTATAGAATAAGTTCCATCGGTTGAAGTGTTAACACCTAATGTAGTACCCTTTACTAAAACCGATACGCCTGACATTGGCGCTCCTTTGTCATCTAAAATACGACCTGTAATTGTACGGTCTTGGGCGGCTGCGTTAAGCACAAATGCGAAAGCAACCAACATAGTTAGAATAATTCTTTTCATTTTTAAAATTTGGTTAAGTGGGACAAATATAACGGACAAAAATCTTGAATGTTAATTTAAAGACAACTTTTTTTGCTATTGTGCTGCGTATTTTTTGCTTGAAACTTATTTTAATTAAATACAGCAAAGTTTTTCTTTTATTCGTAAGCGCTAAGTATTTAAAAACCCAGCTTTTATTTCAAATGTTTTGAATGCATTATCAAGATTTTAATTGGAGAAATTAAGACCTATTAAGTATTTAAATTTTTGCAGATTGAAGATTATGCAAAACCAAATGGGGTGACTTTTACTGTCGAAGATTAATATTGTTTTAGGTATTACTTAATTTGTAAAGTCTACGATTTTATGAGATAAAATATTCACTTAGACATATCTACCATTAAATAAATATTCCAAAATAAAAAATCTCGGCGATGCTGTGCCGAGATTTTTTATTTGATTTTTTAAATGAGTTTTAATCAAGCATAAGCACTCTAACAGGCACTGTTATAATAAGGCTATTATCATC
>JANOTH010000237.1:0-6884 GCA_031416275.1 Ferruginibacter sp.
AATTTTTTTTCTGCCAGTTTTTTTATCATACTGTTTACGGAAGGCATTTTTATTTTTAATTCAATGCTCAGCTCCTGTACGGTTACTTCACCATTTTCATTGCTAATGTTGAAGAGTGCTTTGAGATAATTTTCTTCTGCATAGGTATTCATGCGGCTAAGATATGAAAGTTGGGGAAAAGTTACGAGTTACCAGTTTCAGGTTAAATAGTTGGATCTACTTCAATAAATACAATTGGATTACAGAATTTAAAGATGGTGGTTTAGGTTTTTTAGCCCAGCAAAGCAGCAGCAATGTTGATCTTCGGTGGCGTCGCACATTTCATCTTCATCTAACTATTTAGCTTTTATTATGGAATAGGATGAAGTATTTAATTCGCAACCTCAAACTCGCAATTGTAAACTCATCATACTTCAATTATAACTTACAACCCGAAACTTACAACCCTAAAACCCATATTTTTGCCTTTCTATCAGCCGGCTGTCGCTCCGCATTTATGCGGGGAGGAAAGTCCGGACAGCACAGGGCAATGCACCGGTTAACTGCCGGCTTCCTGATTTTTCGGGAAAGAAAAAGTGCCACAGAAAATAACCGTCTACCGCAAGGTAGGTAAGGGTGAAAATGTGAGGTAAGAGCTCACGGTCCTGCATGGTAACATGTGGGATGGGTAAACTTTGCATGCTGTAATGCCACATAAACCGCTAGTGCTGAAAGGCAGGCAAGCGGCTCGTTTGCTGCATTGGCAACAATGCGTAGCGGAGGGTAGGCAGCAAGATTGTAACAGTAATGTTGCAGCCAGATAAATGACAGCCGTTGTTGTAATAAAATTGCAACAATAACAGAATCCGGCTTATGGCTGATAGAATTTTTATGTTAATTGTGAATAGTTAATTGTCAATTTACCTCTGTATTTTAGCATTGATTATTTACCTTTCATAGTTTGAAAACTTTTGTATTCACATTTCATAAATTACAATTCACCATATGACGATTGCAAAACAAATGCTCGCTGAGCTTACAGCTGAAGCGGTAACGACGAGAAAAATGCTTGCACTTTTTCCTTTTGACAAAAGCGGATACAAACCACATGAGAAGAGTATGCCGATGGGCAACCTTGCAAGGCACTTAGCAGAAATTTATGGCTGGGCAAAAGAGACTGTGCAACAGGATGAACTTGATTTTTCTAAACTTGATTTTGTACCGGAGGCGCTAACGAGCAACGAAGAATTACTTGCTTTGTTTGATAAATGTTTGGCAGCATCAAAAGCAATACTTGAAAATGCAAGTGATGAAGAAATGGCAAAACTATGGACGATGAGAAATGGTGATGTGATTTATTTTACCATGCCCAAAGCGCAGGTAATGCGTACATGGGTACTAAACCACAGTGTGCACCACAGAGCTCAATTGGGTGTTTATTTGAGAATGTTGGATATTCCTATTCCGGGAAGTTATGGTCCATCGGCAGATGAGTAATTGGATATGAAAACTTTTATTTACTTTTTTTCTTGATAAAAAAAGTAACAAAAAAATCAAGACTATCGAAAAAAAGCTAAAAATTTGAATGCCTGTCTAAAATGAAATTAGTTACAACATTTGTACAAAGCCGTGCAGGGGTGCGACTTGCCAGCTAAAAATATTCTTAAACATTTGTTCGTTAATTTCATTTTTTAACGACAGCCATTCAAATTTTTTTAACGCTTTTTTTCTCAGGTCGCTCCAAGCTTAAGTGAAAGTGTGGATTTATAGGTTAATTACAGATTTTCTGCCAAAACCATTTTCGCAACGATCTTATCAATGGGTAAGGTTAAACATTCTTCATTAAAATCTGTAAGGTTTATGAAGCGAAAAGTTTCTGTTTCGCCAGTTTGTTTATACGTGTTCATTTCCCTTTCATCAAATTGAAATGGTTGGCTGCGAAGCGGGGCTGTAATAGCTTCAAGCGGTTTTACTTTGTAGTAAATAGACATTATTTGATCGCCTTTTCTAAAAGCAGAAGGCTGATAATAATCGGTGGTGTAAAAGTGTTCACCAACTTCAACTTTTAAATTCATTTCTTCCATAAATTCACGGCGGAGGCAGTCTCTTGTGCCTTCGCCTTCTTCTAATCCGCCGCCACAAAACTTGGTAATGTACATCCCTCTGATGTATTCATCACTCACCAAAATTTGCTGCTGTTCATTTATTAATATGCCGTAAACCCGAATGGTGATCATGTTATTTTTTTCGGTTGATAAATTTAAATGCAACAATGGCTAAGATGATGAGCGATATAGAAATAGGAATCCAAAATGCATAAGGAGAATTTTGAAAGGGTAAGGGGACGTTCATGCCGTAAATGCTGGCTATCAAAACTGGAATACTTAAGAAGAGCGTAATAGTAGTAAGTCTTTTAAGCACTTCATTTTGATTGTTGCTAATGATGCTTGCAAACGCATCTAACGTACTTATCAAAATTGTAGTGTATGTGTTGGCAGTTTCCAATGCCTGTGAAGTTTCTACAACGAGATCTTCCAAAAAGTCTTTTTCATCTTCACTCAGCTGTAAAAAATCTGTACGGGCCAATTTCATCAGCAACAATTCATTGCTACGTAAAGCTGTTACAAAATATACCAAACTTTTTTGTATGCGCATCAATTGAAAGAGTTCTTCGTTTCTATTGGCTGCATATAATTTTTGCTCCAATGCATTGCGGCGTTGGTTTATTTCTTTTAGATGGTTTTGATAGGTATTAATAACTTTTTCAAATATTTTTAAAACCATCATGTTCCGCTTATCAGGATGGCGATTTTGAAAACTGTTCAGAAACTTTTTGATGGCTTCGTTCTCAAAAGAGTTTACTGTTACAATCTGGTTTTTGGTAAGCAGTATACAAATTGGAATGGTTATGTAAAAAGCGTCGCTTTCATTAAAAGAATTGTTTTCTGTAGGGGTTTTTATCACAATCAACTTTACGTCATCTTCTGCTTCATACCGGCTACGTTCATCAATATCGAGTGAATCTTTTAAAAAGTCAAGTGGTATTTCTAATGCTGCGCTAAGCTCTGAAAACTCTTCCTGTTTTAGAGGCGGTAAAACATTTACCCACGTACCACTACCAGGCTTATCTGTTGCCACCGTTCTGTGGTCTACTATATTAAAATATTGAATCATTTTTTAAATATTAATCACCCCTTTAAATACAAAAGTTGCGGGACCACATAAATAAATATCACTAAAACGCTCATCATCGGTTTTATTAAATTCAACACTCAAATGCCCTCCGTTTGTTTGCACTTCCACTTGGTTAAAACCTCTCTCGTGGTGTGCACTCATTAATGCAGCAGCTGTAACACCGGTACCACAACTCAAGGTTTCATCTTCAACGCCACGTTCGTACGTTCTCACATAAATGGAATATTCACCGGTATTTTCCACAAAATTTATATTAATTCCCTCAGCCTCAAATGCGGGACTGTAACGTATTTCTTTCCCCTCTTTAAAAACATCTTTGTGCCGCACATCTGTACTGTACTGTATATAATGAGGTGACCCGGTATCTAAAATTGCATAGGCGGCATGAGAATCAACATTGGTAACATCCTGCATTTTTAAACGCACAGTATTATCTAAATCAATGGAAGCAGTATGCTCACCATCTACTGCAAGAAATGTATAATTATCTTTTTTTATGCCCATATCATTTGCAAAGCGCACCATGCACCTACCACCATTGCCACACATACTGCTGGGTTTTCCATCTGCATTAAAATAAACCATTTCAAAATCGTAGCCTTCTAAGGTATTCAGCAGCATTACCCCATCAGCTCCAATTCCAAATTTTCTGTCGCACAGGTTCTTAATGATCGTTTCTGAGAATGAAGGTAGGATGTTGGCTCTGTTATCAAAGATGATGAAATCGTTTCCTGTTCCTTGGTATTTATAAAAAGTTAGTTCCATTCTTTCTATTGTAAGTGAGATTTAGTTAGTGGGGCTGTTGTGGAAAATGCTTTTCAATCATTTTAAATTTTGTACAATTTCCAACGCTCTCACAATCAGATTCTCAACAGCAGCATTTCCATCTTTACTGAATTCTTTGCTTATTCTATTTGCTACAATGGCGCTTAAGGACAAACAGTGATGACCCAATGTTTTTCCCAAACCATAAATGGCGGAGGTTTCCATTTCAAAATTACTGATGCGGTGGTTGCCAAATGAAAAAGATGTAAGGCTGTCAATTAAATTTGGCTGAGCCAAACCTAACCTTAGCACCCTGCCTTGCGGGCCGTAAAAACCCGGGCAGGTTACAGTAATACCGTGATGAAAACCTTGTACAAATTCTTTTAATAGGGCGGGGCTTGCACCAAAAATATATGGTTGTGTTACTGCATCTATTTGTGTATGTGTAACGAATGATTGTTTGATCTGCAATTCTTCATCGTTGTTGCTGTGTCTGTAAAAGTTCATCAAATTATCCAATCCCAAGCCATGCGTGCTTGCTACAAAACTATCTACAGGAATTTCTTCCTGTAAAGAACCAGATGTACCCACACGAATAATATTTAATTGTGTTAGGTTTTCTCTGATAGTTCGGGTTTCAAAATCAATGTTTACCAGTGCATCCAATTCATTTAAAACAATGTCAATATTATCAGGACCAATACCTGTACTTACAACAGAAATTCTTTTGTTGCCAATTAAACCGGTATGTGTTACAAATTCCCGGTGGTTATTTTTAAACTCGATGCTGTCAAAATGTTTGCTCACTTCCTTTACACGATCAGGATCGCCAACGGTAATTATTGTATGTGCAAGCTCCTCGGGCCTACAATTTAAGTGATATGCTGCGCCACGGTTATTAATGATCAATTCAGATGCTGCAATGCTTTTCATGCTCTTAATTTAGGCTCTCAATTTCGCTGAAAAATTTAGTAATCTGATAAATAATTTTCCCTATTTTTGCAGCCTGCCATTCGAAATATAATTGAATGAAATTGGTCCTTTGGCCGAGTGGCTAGGCAAAGCTCTGCAAAAGCTTCTACAGCGGTTCGAATCCGCTAGGGACCTCTAAAAATGAAAAGCCGCATTTGTTTGCGGCTTTTTTGTTTTAAGGAATTTAAATGTGCAAGAAGAATTATCAAATTAATTTCGCAAGAATTACAAGAGACGATTATGAACTATAAAAAGAACCTCCATTACTTAGCCATCATTGCTACCCTCGGCATTATCGCCACATGTTTTATTCCATGGGTGCATTACAATAATATTGATGTAACATTTAATGGCTACAATGTAAAGCGATTTGCAACCGGTGTATACTACGGCAGAGCAGGAATTATAATCACTGTTTTAGCAGGTATTAGTTTGTTGTTTACATTAATGCAATCCATAGTTGCAAAAAGAGTTAATATGTTTTTATGCGCTTTGTTGGTTGCATATACGCTGCGGACTTATGTAATTTTTACAGGTTCTTTGTTTGACGGAGAGGTTACCAAACTTGCAGGTATCTACTTGATTGTTATTTTATCTTTTGTAATGGTTATTTGTAGCGTGTTCCCTTATTTAAAGAAGGAAGAGAAGTTTTTTGCTGAGTAGGTTTTTGGCGAGTGGGAAGTGGCGAGTAGTAAGAGGGTAGTTGGTAGTGGCTAGAAGGGAATTAGGAATTAGGGATCGAAGCGAAAAGTACTATCATTTTTAAAAGCTTTTTACAATCAAAAGCAATGTGGCCTTTTTTCCAGTTGAAGAAAGATAAAACGCCCAAAGGCTGCGGGACAATGTCATTTAGTTAAGGATCGTCAGACTGAGCATGTCGAAGTCGGTGCCTTTATAAATAGTTTAAAACACGGTTTCGACAGGCTCAACCTGACAGCTCATTTCCTTAACTAAATGACATTGGGCTGCGGGATAGAAGTGGAAATACTTTTGTGAGGAACGAACAAAAGATTGTAACGGATAGCCCGAACAACCGATCACTAAAGATCTTCAGCTCACAGCCCCCAAAAAACCGTAACTCTTAACCCGCAACTATCAACCATCAACTATCAACTATCAACCTTTCTTCACCTCCTTCACCCATGCATCTTTCAACGTTACCGTTCTATTAAAAATAATTTTCTCCTTAGTACTCTCTTTATCCAGACAAAAATAGCCTTTGCGCAAAAACTGAAAACGATCTGTAGCAGTTGCTTTCAGCAAAGATGGCTCAATGCATGCCTGAACAATGTGGAGTGAATCAGGGTTTATATAATCTTTAAAATCACCTTCTTCACTACCTGGGTTTTCTACTTTAAAAAGTCGGTCGTACATATTTACCAGCGCAGTAGCTGCATGCGCTGCACTCACCCAATGTATGGTGCCTTTTACAGCAATACCACTGGTATCGCTGCCGCTTTTACTTTCAGGGAAATACGTACAATGTATGGCAGTTACTTTACCGGTTTCATCTTTATCAAATGTGTCGCAACGCAGTATGTACGCACTTTTAAGGCGCACACTCGCACCCGGCGCAAACCTAAACCATTTCTTTGCGGGCACTTCCATAAAGTCTTCCCGCTCTATCCAAAGTTCTTTGCTAAAAGGAACCGTACGACTGCCATACGCTTCAACAGGACCGTTCTCACTTTGCAGTTCTTCGGTCTTGTCATCTTCATAATTGGTGATGATTAATTTTAGCGGATCAAGCACTGCCATGGCACGCAGGGCGGTGTTGTTTAAATCTTCCCGCAGGCAAAATTCGAGCAGACTGAAATCAATAATATTTTCTCATTTTGCTATGCCCACTTTATCGCAAAACGTGCGAATGCTCTGCGGTGTAAAGCCACGGCGGCGCATTCCACTAATGGTCGGCATACGAGGATCGTCCCAGCCTGCCACATGTTTTTCCTCTACCAGTTGCTTTAATTTTC
>JANOTH010000238.1:0-14559 GCA_031416275.1 Ferruginibacter sp.
ACTTGTAAAAAATTAACATAGCTTATTATTAAAGTATTTTAACATGAAACTGAAAGGTTTAGTTTGGTTCTTCACCATTGCGCTCGTATTGATTTCTATCTGGGAGCTTTCTTACACATTTGTTGTCCGTAATTATGAATCGTCTGTAAAAGCAACTGCTACCCGTCTAGTAAAAAACCAGACTGCAGGTATGAATGCTGAAGAAAGAGATGAGGTTATTAAAGCAAAAACACAACACATTCTTGACAGCACAAAAGAGAAAGAAATTTTCCCGATTGTAGGTACTACTTATCAAAAATGTAAAGAATACGAACTAAATCTTGGTCTTGATTTGCAAGGGGGAATGAGTGTAACAATGGATGTAAGTTTACAGGGTTTGCTAAAGTCATTGAGCAATAACCCACGTGACCCCGCTTTGCTGAAAGCTTTACAAACTGCCAACGCTCAAAAAATAAATAGTGAGGCAAATTACGTTGATCTGTTTTCTCAGGCTTACATAGCACAAAATGGTGCAGGCAGATTATCCGGCTTATTTTCAGGTCCTAGCAAAGAAGTTAAACCCGGGGACAACGATAAAACAGTAATCTCCAAAATAAAAGAAATAGGTAGAGGTGCAATTTCTCAAACGTATAAAATTCTACAAAAACGTATAGATAAATTTGGTGTAGCACAACCAAATATCAACTTAGACGAAAATAAAGGTGTAATAAATGTTGAGCTTGCAGGTATTACAAACCCTGAAAGAGTTCGTAAATTTTTACAATCGTCTGCCAACCTTCAATTTTGGAGCGTTGTTTTGCTAGGTGATCAAAACTTTCAAAAGTCATTTACCGATGCCGACAAAGCATTAGCTAAATACCTAAAAGGTACAGCTGACACTGCAAAATTGAGTGCTGCTGAGCAAGCTAAATTAGATTCTGCCGCAACAGGTATTATTGGTACAATAGTACAATTTCCTGTAGATCCAAAAACAGGTCAGTTGTACGAAACACCATATATTGGAATGGTCGCTTCAAAAGATACCTCTTTACTTAATTCATACATAAACAATCCGGTATTTACGTCTTTGCTAGGCAATAATGTAAAGATGATGTACGGAATTGAGCAGCCATCAAAAACAGGATCTTTCTTTGAATTGTATGCTGTGGAAAAAGTTAATGGATCTGACAAGGCACCTCTTGAAGGTGATGGTGTTGCCGAGTCAAGCCAAGGCTATGATGAAAAAGGAATGCCCTCAATTAAAATGCAAATGACACCTACAGGGTCAAGAACATGGGCTAACCTTACCGAAAAAAATGATAAGCGTTATGTTGCTATTTCATTAGATGATATCGTTTACTCATCTCCTAGAGTTAATGGAAAAATTGAAGGTGGAAACACAGAAATTTCAGGAAATTTTACGGTAGAGGCCGCACAAGATCTTGCAAATGTTTTAAAGTCAGGAAAGCTTGATGCACCTGCTAAAATTGTACAAGAGCAAATTGTTGGTGCTACTATTGGGCAGGAAGGGTTGATTGGTGGTAGAAATGCCTTCTTAATAGCTTTCGGAGTTATTTTTATATTGATGCTTGTTTACTATAATACAGGAGGCTGGGTTGCTAACATTGCATTAATACTAAACTTATTATTTACAATTGGTGTTCTTGCTATGTTTGGTTTTACATTAACTGCTGCAGGTATTGCAGGTCTTGTACTTACCATTGGTTTAGCGGTTGATACTAATGTAATTATTTTTGAAAGAATAAAAGAGGAGCTCACGAAAGGAAAGGCTTATCCTGCTGCTATCAACGAAGGTTACCGCAGGTCTTTAGCACCGGTATTAGATGCGCACATCACTTCTTTACTAACTGCATTTATATTGTTGTATTTTGGTCTTGGTCCTGTACTAGGATTTGCCACAACACAAATTATTGGTATCCTATTATCTTTATTCTGTGGTATAATGGTGTCTAGATTAATCACAGATTTAAGGACAGATAAAAACCATCACTTCAATTATTTTACGAAAATTTCTCGCAGCATTTTCCAACATGCTAGTTATAAATTTATCGAGAAAAGAAAGTATGCCTATATTTTATCAGCTGTGGTTTTATCATTGGGTATTGCATCTTTTTTCTATGGTTTTAATGAAGGAGTTGAATTTAAAGGTGGAAGAAGTTACACTGTAAAGTTTGATAAGGCTTTAAAAAACTCTGATATACAAGATGATTTAGCAAAATCATTTGATGGCGAATTTCCTGTTATAAAAACTGTAGGCGATAACCGACATTTAAATATTACAACATCCTACTTAATAGGACAAGAAAATGTAGATTCATTGGTAAAAACAAAACTTTACGAAGGCCTCAAAAAAGTTTTACCTGCTGATTTAACGTACGGGCAATTTGAGAAAGCAAATATTCAAAGCTACTCTACGGTGCAACCTTCAATTTCTGATGATTTAAAACGTGGAGCTATTAAGGCAACAATTTTTGCAATGTTGGCAATCTTCATTTATATCTTCGTTCGTTTCCGTGACTGGAGATACTCTGCGGGTACAATTATAACATTGATACATGACGTTCTCGTTACATTAGCTGTTTTCTCTTTCTTGAAAGATGTAGTTTCATTCCCTTTAGAGATAGACCAACACTTTATTGCGGCGGTACTTACAGTAATTGGTTTCTCTATGAACGACACAGTAATTGTGTTTGACAGGATTAGAGAATACAGCAGAGATATGAAAGGCGAAACAAAAACAAATATTATAAACCGTGCTATTAACGATACGCTAAGTCGTACGATAATGACATCGCTAACGGTATTCTTAACCTTGCTAATTCTATTTATATTTGGTAGTGAGGTAACAAAAGGATTTGCATTTGCGATGATGATTGGTGTTATTACCGGTACTTACTCATCTATATTTGTTGGAGCCCCAATATTGGTTGATTTTGCAAAAGATAAGCCTCTAGGTGCTGCTGCAGAAGTGAAAACTAAGAAGAGGGTTAAAGCACCTGAGCTATAATCACTGTGCATTATACAAAAAAGTCCGCTGAGTTTTCAGCGGACTTTTTTGTAAGTAAAGAAATGATCGAAGTAAATAGAAGGCAACTTTATTTACTAAACTGCAAAGCTTGTTCCACAACCACAGGTACTACTTGCGTTAGGGTTTTTAAAAGTAAAGCCCCTGGAATTTAAGCCACCCTCCCATTCTATTTCCATACCAAAAAGGTATATACTCTGTGAGTTGTCTATTATAAAATTCACACCATCCTTTTCATAGATAGCATCATTCTCTTTTCGGGTATCAAAATCTAATACGTAAGTCATACCGCTACAGCCGCCACCCTTTACGCCTACACGTAATATTTTATCGGTTTCAAAACCTGGTTCGGTCATTAAACGTTTTACTTCGCTGATGGCTGAGTCAGTTAAGTTGATAGGATTTTTTATAATTGGTTCCATAAATTTTTATTGAAATACAAAATTACGATTAATCAAAAAAAAAGTATCACAAAAATGACATAAGATGGTTTTGTTTAGTCTTAAAATAAAAAATCCCCTCGGCTAAAAACCAAGGGGATAATATTTTAAAATAGTAAAATTATTCAGCAGTCTCTGCAGCAGGTGCAGCAGTTGGAGCTGTCTTTTTACCGAAGCGCTTATTAAATTTATCGATACGCCCTGCAGTATCAACCAATACATTTTTACCTGTATAAAATGGGTGAGATGTATTTGAGATCTCCAGTTTAATAACAGGATATTCTTGACCATCTTCTTCAAACACAACTGTTTCGTTTGTTACAGCAGTAGATTTGCTCAAAAATGTTGTGCCATTACTCATGTCTTTAAAAACTACCATTCTGTAGTTTTTTGGATGCAGTTCTTTTTTCATTTTTTATTTTTTAGATGCATGGATTTTGCCATGCTTTGTTATTTTAATGTGCAAAAGTAAGGATTATACTACTACTAAACAAAAAGCCCATTAAAACAACTTTTAATGAGCTTTTAGATTATCATTTAACAATACGCTATTATTTCATGTTTACGAACTGTAAGGCCAAGCCTACTTCCCAGGTTTTACTTGCCTGTATAACATCCTGCAGATCATCAATTTTTTTACCCGTCACACGAATAATATCATCCATAATAGCAGCCTGTACTTTAAGCCCGCTGTCTTTTATTAACTTAACTATTTTCTTTGCATCTTCCTGCTTTAAACCATTTCTTACAATAACTTCTTGCTTTGTAATTTTTCCGCTAGGGAATGGCTCTTTGCTGAAATCATATATCTCTGCAGCAAGACCCTGTTTTATACTTCTGCTGATAAGAACATCTTTTATCTGATCAATTTTCATTTCGCTATCAGCTTCCAAACTTAGTTTAAAGTCTTTTTTATTTAACTCAATCACTACATGCGAACCCTTAAAATCGAAACGGTTCTTAATTTCTTTGCTAACTACGTTAACAGCATTATCAAGGGTTTGAAGGTCAACTTTACTTGCTATATCGAATGAGGGCATAACTATTTTATTTGTGTAAAGATAACAATGCAATTTTAATTTGTCTTTATTCTATTCTGCTCTTCTCCTCCGCCACCTGACTTTCTTTGTTGAAATTTTAATGGCTTACCAAATCTATAGCTAAATGTAATTCCAATATTTCTGCTGTCTCTTATTTGTCTAAACGCTGCTACCGTGTTTTGAATATTAACTACACCCTTCTGCCTACCTGAGTAAAAAATATCTGCGACGTTTAGTTTTAAGCTTCCCTTATTTTTAAATATTTGCTTAGAAACACCTGTACTAACTTGGTTCATTGATGCAATTTCAAATTGCCCTCGTTTCATTCTAGAGCGATAAAAGCTTGAAAGCTCCGCACTCCATCCTTTTTTAAAAGAGAACTGGTTATTGATGTTTGTTGAAAAACCTGCGCCCGATGTTTGTAAATCGAAACCATATAACTGTGAGTTTACTTTATTGTAATTAAACTCGGCGTATGGCATCATCGTCCACCATTTTGTGGGCTTTAATTCAGCACTTAATGAAAGCGATATATCATCTATACTGCCATAATTATTCTCCTTAACGATTGTTGCAAAACCTGACTGCTCAAAATATTCATTGAACATATCTTTATTGTGGGTGTAATTAAAAGTAGAGGTTAAATACTTATTGTAAGTGTGAGAAAGTTCAAACACATTAGCATACATGGGTTTCAAAAATGGATTCCCTGCCTCATACGTATATTTATCAATGAAGAAAATAAATGGATTTAAACTTTCATAATCAGGGCGTGAAATTCTTCTACCATAAGAAATGCCGAACTGGTTTTTATCATTTAACTTATAACCCGCAAACACTGTAGGAAAAAGCCCTGTATAACTTCTATTAAATGTTGAGTCGGGCTTTACAGGATTTCCAAACTGGTTGCCACTATAATTTGTATTCTCTAAACGTAGTCCTGTTTGCAAACTCCATTTTTTAATATCTCTGGTAAAATTTACATATCCTGCATTAATGTTTTCTTCATATTTAAATTGATTGGTTTTTTCGTTGTCAACAATTGGCGCTCCACCAACAACATTAAAATAATCAGCAACATTATCTGTATTTACAAAACTTGTTTTAATACCTGTCTCCATTTTTAAACCCGATTTAAATGGATGAACGTAATCAACCTTTGCACTATACACATTTATTGTAGCAGGCAATAAGGATGTAAGAAATTCAGACGATTGTTTAACCCATGCAGAGGTATAATTATCTGACTGAAAGTATTGATCATGCAAACTTTTGTATTGTAAAGCATCTACATCAACAGTAAGTTCTCTACCGGCACTGTCAAACACGTGGCGTAAGTTTAAATTTAGACCTGCATTTTTCCATTTTTCATTATCAGTATTGCCCGAACTTAGAATTGAATTGGTAACGTTATCTGCATTTTTTAGAAAACTAATATTCGTTCCATCTTGTGCTGACGGGCTTATTGATCCATTAAATAATAAGCCGATGGTAGTCTTCTTAGTTGCATAAAAATCGACTCCTATTTTTGCATTGTTGTTGTTGTTGGATCTGATAAAAGTTGCAGTTTGGTCAAAAATTGCGTTGAGTTTAGAATTTGCATCGTAATACTTTCTATTAATATCAAGTTGCTGAAAACTCTTTCTGTGGTTTACACCAAATGTAGAAAACACGTTTAACTTGCCATTTTTATAATTTAGGTTTATTGTATTCAATGATCTTACGAACCTGCCTACTGCTAAAGTATTTTTTACGCTTCCGTTAAAACCCTTTTGTTTGTTTCTTTTCGTTTTTATATTAATAACCCCTGAATTGCCTGATGCATCGTACTTTGCTGAAGGATTAGGCATGAGTTCAATCTGTTCTAAATTGGCTGCAGGCATAGCTTGTAGGTAACTTGCGAGGTCCTGTGCGCCCATGTAAGTTTGCTTGCCGTCAATCAAAACAATAACGCCTTGTTTACCTTTCAAACTGATTTTACCGTCTTTGTCTACAGCAATTCCCGGAGATTTTTCCAAAACTTCCATTGCTGTGCTACCTGCACTTGTAATAGATGCATCAACGTTTATAACTGTTTTATCTAATTTACGCTCTATAAAAGCTTTTTTGGCAACAACCGCGATATTCTCTAAAGTTTTTTGCTTTTCTACAATAGACACATCTTGTAAAACTGAAATATTATTTTCAAAAACTACAAAAGAATGGGAATAAACTTTTTCATGCCCAACAGCAGTTGCTGAGATTATAAAATTTCCTCCTTTGTTACTTTCAATTATAAAATTTCCTGCATTGTCCGTAATAACTGCTTTTACAAAAGAGGAATCATTTGTATTCAGCAAAGAAACTGTTGCTCCGCTCACAAATTTTGAGTGGCTGTCAACTATTTTTCCTTTTACTGCTGTTTGTTGGGCTTGTGCAAATATGCCATTAAATGTTACTGCTAAGATTAAAATTATTTGTTTCATTTTTTATAGTTTAGTTCTTTAGTTTGATAAATACTAAACAAAGCTATGTACTTTGCATTGCATAGTACAATGTTTAGTAATGAACGGTCATAAAAAATGATGACCGGCAGATTTAAATCTGCCGGTCTCAAAAAAGATTAGTGTAAAGAAATTATTTCCGGTATTTAATTTTTGCAAAAACCACCAACCCAATACCAGCTACAATCAGCATTAGAGCTATCTCCTGAGCTTGAGAAAAAGTAAAATTTGAGATACTGTAAGCCTTATTCACCCTTACAAGTTCAATAAGAAAACGCTCTATTCCGTTCAGTATTAAATAAATACCGAACATTATGAGCGGAGTGGTTATTTTTTTTCTGATAGCCCATAAAATCAAAAACAGCAGCGTACATAAAACTGTTTCATATAAAGAAGTAGGAAAAACAGGTTGCGGTAATACGCTGTAGTGCTCATCTAACACGCCAGGAATAGGAATACCATCATTATTTACATTCTGAGGGAAGCTATAAGCAAAGAACCATTTTGGCAAGAATGAAACACCAGTTATTGACTTATGTGGCACTTCTGAAAGTGAAGGATATATTCTATCTGTTACAAAAGCAGTTTTACCGGTACTATCGGTCACTTTTCCTTCAAGGTAGTAAGTAGAATTTTTTTCAACAGTTTTTTCAAAGTCCCCAGGTGCAGCTAAAGATAAGTTTCCAAAAGCATCACTTTTATAAGCACTGTTTGGAATTCCCCAGTCACCATCTCCTGCTACCTGGCAACCGATACGCCCTACAGCGTAAGCAATCATTAAACATGGAGCTGCAGCATCTACCAAATGACTAATTTTAATTCCCTTTTTATATGCAAACCAACAAACAGCAATGGCAGCTAATATTAATCCTCCATAAAACGTTAGTCCACTAACTGAAAATAATTTTCCGACTGGATCGGCCATAAACTCATCCCAGTGTTCAAAATTATCAAACAGCTTGGCGCCAAGTATCCCAAAAATTAATGCAATAATTACAATATCGCCCACTCTATCATGTGGCCAAATTCTCACAGTTCTACGCTCAGGCGTTTTAAGTTTCTGCTTATTTTTATCGTACCATTTAATTCCTACCAAAATAAGCGTCATCAAAATACCCCCAACAATACTTCCTTTAGATGAAAAAATATATTCTTGGGTGCTAATTTCAGGAGCTTTATAAAATAGAAGGCCTAATAGTTTTGCCCCGAAAATAAAGCCTACTAAGCCATTAAATACAAGGTCAAAAATTGATGCAGGTTTGCCAACAATAATTGTTTCTTCTGAAGGCTGCAATAGGCCCATTTTTTCCTTTCTCTTTAGTTCAGCACTTAGCACAAAAGCTGCAGCTACAAAAGCTAAGGCAACCATTAATCCAAAAGTGTTAAGAATTTTTAAGCCATTCCATTCAACACCAAACCAATCTTTGAAAACGTAATATAAATTTGGATACATGCGCCTTTATTTTTTAGAAGTGTTGCAATATAATAAAAGTCACCGTGCAATGGTTACATCAGCTACCGTATGCCTGTACAGTTGCTACTACCCAATGAACGATGACTACCTAAAAACTAAAAAAAATTAATTACAGTGTGTATCAAATGCGCCTTTTAAATTATCGGCAATCATTTGAGCACTCCGCCCCTCAATCATATGGCGCTCTATCATATGCACCAGTTGGCCATCTTTAAATAACGCTATAGCGGGCGAACTTGGCGGATAAGGCATTAAATGCTTACGAATTTCATTCACAGCTTCTACATCAAAACCTGCGAAACTTGTTTTAATATAATCAGGCTTTTTGGTGGCCGAATTAACTGCCATCAAAACACCCGGCCTTGCCGTACCTGCGCTACAACCGCAAACTGAATTTATAACAACAAGCGAAGTTCCTTTTTCTGAGAGTGTATTGTTTACATCAGCAGCTGTGAGCATTTCAGAAAAACCATTTTCTGTAAGCTCTTCTTTCATCGGTATTACAATTTCTTCTGGATACATATTTTTTTAAATTTAGAATGCAAAATTACATGCTAAATATTACAAGTAGGAATGAAAATATTTCAGTAATCTGGAATTATAAATGCCATAATGGCATCGTATAAAATTTTAAATGTCATTTAGGCGTAATTAATCTGTTGGAATATAATTTGAAGAATGCATAGTATTAATAAACTAAAAAATTAAATTATGTCATACGTAAAAATGAATAACAATTACAAGTCACTCGATGGATTTATGAAAGAGATTTTCAATGAATTTCCATCAGCAGTCAGCAAGGCCGTAAGGGAAGATGTATTACATTATCCGCCGGTTAATATTATCGACAAAAAAGCTTTTTATTCTGTTGAACTTTCCGTGCCGGGATACATTAAAGCTGACTTTAGTATTAAACTTGACAACAATGTACTTACTGTTAGCACTGATAAAAAAGAAGAGCCTTTTTCAGAAAATGAAAAATTAATTCGTACTGAGTTTGGCTTAAAATCCTTTAAAAGAAGTTTTACTTTAAATGAGAAAATTGATACTGAAAATATAGCAGCACGCTACGAAAACGGTATTCTTAAAATTGAACTCCCTAAAAAAGAAAGCTTTAATGCAGCCGCAAAGGATATTAATATTTCGTAACTATTGTTTTTGATTGTTTAACGATTGTAAGAATGAAAGCTCCTCAAGTAAAATTTGGGGAGCTTTACTTTTATAAATGATGTACTGATTATGACCTGCAATTAGCCTAAAGGCACACCTTTAAAAGCAGTTGATTTATATAATTTCTCAAACTATGTGAATGGTATTATTAATTTTTAAATCTAAATTAACATCTACTTCGTTAATGAAAATGTTATTGTCGATTTACCAAAAAGTTACAATATTTTAAAAATTTCTAATTTGGTAAAATGCGAATTTCAAATAGCAATTTTATAACATTAACTTAGAATAAAAATCAACATCGATGGAACGTAAAGAATTTATAAACGCAATTGGTGTGAGTACCGCATCCTTATTATTAGCAACCTGTTTTGGTGCATGTAGTAAAGGAAGCACTTCAGACAATGGTATTAGCGGTCCTACTCCACCTCCACCGTCAAATGTAAATTTTACGTTAGACCTTACCCAACCTGCAAATGCTAACTTAGCAAATAGTGGTGGTTTTGTGTATAGTAACGGAGTAATAGTAGCTCGTACAACAGCTGGAAACTACATTGCCGTAGCAATGGCATGTACACACCAAGGGACAACTTTGGTGTATGAGGGTAATAATAATAGGTTCTATTGTAACAATCACGGATCAACATTTAGTAACTCCGGCGTTGTAAACAATGGTCCTGCTTCTACCAATTTAAAGCAGTTCAGCACCACTTTAACAGGTAGTATGCTGAGGGTTTTCGGTTAATTATTTTAGAATTAATTATAGGTGCTTTTTAAAAAAAGTGAGTCAGGTTAGGCTCACTTTTTTTATTTTATTCAGGAAGAACTGCATTGCGCATTCCGTGAAGCGTAATTTGCCTTTCGCCGACAGTGTTGTTTATATTATTTAATTTGATATTTACAATTGCAAAGTCAGGATACAAATTTTTTAGTTCCTTAAAATCTTCTCCACGCTCAACTTCAATCTTAAAAATATAAGAGGAGTCAATATTCACTTTCGTTAAATCATTAATGAATTCCCCATTTATTAAAAGTAAAATTGGTTTGTTTATGTTGGAAAAATACCTTGCTTTTATTGTTGCATACGAAAGGAAATTATAATTATCAGGATTTTTTGACGTAATAAAAATTACACCTGTCGGGGTGACTTTTTTAACATCAATATTTTTAATTTTATGGGTATCAAAATAAATATGCTCCAATTCTACAGGAATAGAATCTAAAAAAACTTTTGGTTTTGCAACTGCACTGCGCTCTCTATCAAAACTGACAGAGGTTTGTGCAAACACTTGCGTTTAAATACAGATAATAATTATTTAGGTAAGAAAGAGTTTCATAATTGAAGGTGATTTCGTTAGAACAAATTGTTCATTAGTTATACCCCAATATTTTTAACATGCTTTGGCTCGTTTGCTCTTTTGCATACACCCATTCAATTAACTTACCATTTTTATCTCTTTCAATAATGATATGCTTAGGTGATGGAATGAGACAATGCTTAATACCACCATATCCACTTATCTGATCCTGATAGGCGCCGGTATGAAAAAAGCCAACATATAAAGGATCTTTGTTGCTTTCCAAATCGTCGTCGTTAGTTGTTTTTACTTTCGGCAAAAACACTTCGTTAATGTGTTCTTCAGAATCGTAATAGTCGTGCCCATCGCAGGTTATACCACCCAAAACTACACGCTGGTATTCATTCTTCCACTTATTAATTGGCAACATCAAAAACTTTTCGCCTATGCCCCAAGTATCCGGCAAAGTTGTTATAAACGATGAGTCTATCATATACCATGTTTCTCTGTCGTTCTGCACTTTCTCTCCAATTACACTGTAAATATGTGCCATGCTCTCCCCCACCGTAAAACTTCCAAATTCAGTGTAAATATTAGGCATTTGCACTTTTGCCTTTTTACAAGCTGCTTTAATATTCCCAACAATTTCATTAATCATAAACTGGTAATCATAATCAAACCCAAGAGAGTGTTTAATAGGAAAACCACCACCGATATTTATTGAATCCAGCTCCGGACAAATCTTTTTCAGTTGGCAATACAACGTAATACTCTTTTGCAATTCACTCCAATAATAAATATCATCTTTAATGCCTTTGTTTAAAAAAATATGTAGCATTTTAAGTTGAAATTTATCTTCATATCCTTCAATTTCATCTACATAAAAACCCAATACATCTTTTGCCTTCATACCTAAACGAGATGTGTAAAAAGGAAAACTCGGTTCTTCTTCAGCAGCTATGCGAATACCTAATTGAAAAGGTTTACCTGTGCGAATATTACGCTTGTACATATTCAATTCCTCTTTATTATCCAAAATAGGAATTACGTTTTTGAAACCGTCATTTATCAGCTTTGCAATGCGACTAGTGTAATTTTTTTGCTTAAAACCGTTGCAAATTATGTTTATGTCTTTTGTGATCTTTCTTTTCTTGTACAATGCATTTATGATATCGATATCATAAGCATAAGAAGTTTCTAAATGTATGTTGTGCTTTAAAGTTTCTTCAACAATAAAACTAAAATGAGAGCTTTTGGTGCAATAGCAATAATTATACTGCCCTTCGTACTTGTGCTTTTTAAAGGCATTAGCAAACATCGTTTTTGCTTTATTTATCTGCATGCCTATTTTAGGCAGGTAAGATAATTTTAGGGGAGTACCATATTTGTCAATCAAGGCTTTTATATCTACATCATTGTATTGTAAATGATTATCGTGCAGTTTAAATCCCTCTTGTGGAAAATTAAAAGTTTGCTGCACTAAGCTGTTGTAAGAATTGTTCATTGGCTAAAAATGGCACTGTTGTTAAAGAATTTTTGCTGCGCAAATATATTTAATAGTGATGGTTATATATCGTTTAATGAGGTAAATTATATATACTTCAATTTATTTCCTGTTGTAGTGTTTTATAACTTTAATAATTACAACGGTAAGCAATACGGCAAATGACAACATTAAAATTATTACTGCCAAAGCAGATGCGGAAATTTCCATATGTACATTTTTTACAAAATAAAAAACCGCTCTAATTAAGAACGGTTTTTTTACACACTTTTAAAATCTATAAAGTTATTTTACTGAAAGAACCAATGCTTTAAAGGCTTCAGGCTCATTCATTGCAAGATCTGCCAATACTTTACGGTTAAGATCTATACTTTTTTCAGACAGCTTGTGAATAAATTCACTGTAATTAATTCCTTCTGCTCTTACAGCGGCATTTATACGTGCAATCCATAAAGTACGGTATTCACGCTTCTTTAATTTACGACCTACATAGCTATATGTAAGCCCTTTCTCCATTACGTTTTTAGCAACGGTATATACATTTTTACGTTTACCGTAGTATCCTTTTGCTGCTTTTAAAATTCTTTTTCTGCGAGCCCTACTGGCTACAGCATTTACTGAACGTGGCATATTTAATTTTTTTTAAAGTTATTATTTGTGTTGAAGTAGCATTAGCTAAAACAACGGGTACATTATTTCAATCCAAGCAATCTTCTTACAAAATACATTTGTGTAGAATCTACCATACCATCTTTGCGCATTCCACGCTTGCGTTTAGTAGATTTTTTTGTAAGAATGTGGCGTTTGAAAGGTTTTTGGAAAACGATTTTTCCTGTACCGGTAACTTTAAAGCGCTTTTTTGCGCTGCTGTTTGTTTTTACCTTTGGCATTATATAACTTGTTATTGTTACTCCCTGCTGGCGCCCCAAAATGATGGGAACTTATGGAGCCGTGTGGGAAATATTCAAAAAGATTGCTCTTTTCGGAGCGCAAAAATAGGGTTTTTTAAGCAAAAAACGTTTATCGGACAATCATTTGGCTATTAATATGAAATATTCTTTCACTAACCGAACTGCATTTATTCTCCCATTCCATCGTCCCCGATTGTTCCAATACTTGATTTCAGCAAGTCGATCAGTGTAGATAATTCAACGGGTGAAAAATATTTCCACTTGCCAGGTTCAATTCCCTTTAAGGTAAAACTCATAATACGTGTACGTTTGAGCGACGTTACTTTGTAACCCAATTTTTCGCACATACGGCGAATTTGCCGGTTAAGCCCTTGCTTTAATATAATTCGAAATCTGTTATCCCCTTCCATTTTTACAAAGCAAGGTTTGGTAGTGGTATTTAATATTTTAACACCGTTGCGCATGCTGTTTACAAATTCATGTGTAAGTTTTTTGTCTGTTGTAACAGCATATTCTTTTTCATGACCGTTTCCAGCTCTCAAAATTTTATTTACAATATCTCCGTCATTTGTAAGAAATATCAATCCTTCAGAAAGTTTGTCAAGTCTCCCAATGGGAAAAATCCGTGTTTTATGATTTACAAAATCTACTATGTTTGATTTGTCACTTTGATCAGTTGTGCATGTTACTCCCTTAGGTTTATTTAGCATTATGTAAATAGGCGCAGCTTTCTTTTTCAGATTTTCCCCATCTACTTTTACGACATCACCAGGTTTTACTCTATTACCTTTATCAGCATCTTTTCCGTTAATGGTTACACGGCATTCTTCAATGTATTTATCTGCTTCTCTGCGGCTGCAAAAACCTGTATCGCTTATGTATTTATTTAAACTGATATCCATCAAACAATGTTTAACTAAAAAAAGGTTGTCTGTTTTAAGACAACCTTTTAATTAATATTTTTAGAATATTTATTCTGATGAAGAAGCTTCTGCTACAGGAGCAGGCGCACTTTCCGCAGGTGCTGCATTTTCCTCAGGAGATTTTTCTTTGTGTAATTTACCAAGTTCATTACCAGATTTTTTCTTGATTATGCGTGGTGCAAGCATTACCTGCATACGCTTACCTTCTAACTTTGGCAATCCTTCAAGTGCGCTTACATCTTTTAAAGCATCTGCAAATTTCAAGAGTAACAACTCCCCTCTTTCTTTAAA
>JANOTH010000239.1:0-2251 GCA_031416275.1 Ferruginibacter sp.
TTGTGAAGTAATATTTCTATTATTGACACACATTAATTCGTATTATTTACCTTCGCTAAAAGCCATTTAAAGTTGTATGACAAAGCGTATTTAAGTAACAACTAGTCCACATAACTTTTCATAAGTGGCAAGCGCAATAACAACAAATCAAACAAGACATTTTTTAAAGCAAAGAACATGATCGATTCCTTAGTTCCTTTACTTTCCTTAATTGCATTGGAGATTATTCTTGGTATAGATAATATTATTTTCATTTCTATTTTGGCGGATAAACTTCCTGAAGAAAGTAGAAACAAACTTCGGTATTGGGGTATTGGTTTAGCAATGCTGATGAGGCTTGGTTTGCTTGCTATTGTATCATGGATTTTAAAGCTAGACCAAACTTTATTCACAGCATTTAATATTGCGTTTTCGGGCAAGGGGTTAATATTAATATTTGGCGGCCTCTTTTTAATTTATAAGAGCACAAGGGAAATTTATCACAAAACAGAAATAGCAAACAACGAAACTTCAAAGCCTACAGCCATAAAAAGTTTTGGTAAATTATTAACCGAGGTAATTATTCTAGATCTGGTTTTTTCTATTGACTCTATAATTACCGCAGTGGGGATGGTGCAGGAACTTTGGATCATGTACACGGCGGTTGTAGTAACAGTTATTATCATGCTTATCGCCTCCAAACCGATCAGCGATTTTATAACAAAACATCCATCGTTTAAGGTATTAGCCTTATGTTTTTTAATGATGATTGGTGTTGCGCTGTTGGCTGAAGGGTTTCACTTTGAGATACCAAAAGGTTACATCTATTTTTCAATGGCATTTGCTTTTTTGGTTGACATTGTACAAATGAAAACCATTAAGCCAAAGACCGTAGAACCTAACTAACAAAAACGAAAACACAAACTGAAGAGCATTTTTGCGTCAGTTTTGTGTGTGGTAAATAAAAGTGAAGTTTGCTAAATGGTATAGATGTATAACAATATTATTTTCAGCAGTGAATCCCGTCCGAGACCTGGCTTTTCCATTGGCAATATTAATATCACCAAAATTGCAATTTAAATCTGATTAATATTTTGTAGGAGTGGTGGACTTTTTGTTTGCAAAACAACTTAGAACTTACGCAGGAAACTTAGTATTCCTCAGTTTTACCTTTTGTTTAAGCATGCGGGAATTTTCAATATAATTGCCCGAAGCGCCGTAAATAAAAAGGCAGGACTGGTTCTTAATTTTATTAATAACCTGTTTGTATATTTCAGGTGCAAGTGCGGGGCAGCCAAGGCTGCGGCCAATAAAACCTTGCTGTTTAATTAAGGCCTCGCTTACATAATCTGCACTATGCATTACAATAGCTCTTTCTTCTGCTTTGTCATTGTAACCAGCCTCGTACCCTTTTAGTTTCATAGAATAACCGTGAGCCCCTGAATATGTTGCGCCGGTGAGATAAAAACCTATGCTGCTTTTAAAACTTTCCGCCTCGTTAGAAAAATAAAGCGCCTGCGAAGTGCCCGAATTTCGTCCGTGAGCAACGTAAGTAACAAAAAGCAATTTGTAATTTTTTACATCTAAAACAAACAATCTTTTTTTAGCAGAGCTCAGCGAAAAATCGATGATGCTTAGAATGCCATTGTTGGCCAATAATCCTTTTGCTTTTAAATTTGTATAGCCAATCATAGCATAATCAAATGCAACTCTGCCAAGGCCAAGTCTGCCAAGGCGTAGACTGTCAAAAATATCTTTATTACTTACTGCTACTTTTACAGAATTATCAGCAATAGGTTGGTCTGCAATTTTCTGTGCATGTAATGTTGCAATGCCCGCTGTGCCCATTACTAAGGAAACTATAAATGTTATGTGGAGGATTAAATTTCGCATCTAAATTATTTATGCTTGCATATCTGTTGGCTTCAATAGTCGCCATTAAAAGAATGCATTTCCCTTTTACTAAAATAGTGCCATTTAGGGTGGGGTGTTTCATTCATTCTCCACCTCTATCCAAACAGGTACATGGTCACTTGTTTTTTCCCAACCACGCACTTGATGGTCAGTGCCTGCATTGCGCAGCAGAGGAACCATCTCGGGGCTTAGGAGAAAATGATCTATGCGCAGGCCCGCATTGCGGCCGTATGCATTTCTAAAATAATCGTAGAAGGTATAAATCACTTCATCAGGATATAATTTTCTGATGGCATCTGTCCATCCATTGTCTGTCAGTTTTTTAAAAGCCTGCCGCACTTCGGGGCGAAAGAGCGCA
>JANOTH010000240.1:0-7319 GCA_031416275.1 Ferruginibacter sp.
TTCATTATGCCGCTGTAATTTTTCTCTTTAAATGATTTGGTGAGGCGTTGCAGCATTACCTGCACATGCCAAGGTACAATACCCCGGCTTTTCAGTGTATCTTCTGAAAATTTTGCAACAGCATCATTCCATTTATGTGGCAAAGAATCAAAGGGATATTTTCCATAATGATCAATATCAATAAAATGCCTTGGGCCTTCATCTTTAACGGCATAACGCCGCTTATCAGGATCAATAGCATGTTCTTCTAAAAATGAAATATTGGGTTTGTATAAAACCAACATCTCCGGCGGTAGTAAAAAACAGGCGTAATAATTTATTTTTTGATGCGCATAAAATCCCCAACAAAAAGATTGTAGGTAGCTAAGCAGCAATACACACAAAACAAAAGCACATTTAAATCCTCTACTCATGCTATTTAATTTATTCTTCGGAAATATCTGTAACGCCGCCACTTACTGCAAATTTCATTGTTTGAGCACTCGTAATATGGGTAATGCGTTTTATTCTTGCTCTTGGAATAATGTACACATTACCTGCAACAGAATATGCCATTGGAATATAAACAGCAACAAAATCTACCAAGCCAAAATCGCTCATATCATCTTTTGTAATGAAGCCCATTCGCCACACATCATTGTCTTCAACATTGGCCAAAACATTTTGCGTAAACTTTTTTTTATCGCCTGCAAAGGCTTCAAAAAAATCTCTTGTGGTACCATAAATGTGCTTAATACCTGGCGCTTTTTGCATAACCCTGTCCAAAAAACTGATGATACGACTTGTAATAAAAAAGGAACTAAAATATCCTATGAGTATAATAGCGGCCAATATTATAATAAAACCGAGTCCATAATTCTGCACGTGGGTAATTCCAATTTCATCTTTGTAACTAAAAATTGGTATCCATCCATCTATTGTTGACACCACAAAAAACAAAGCGTAAATCGTTATTGCCACAGGCGCTAACACTAATAACCCCTGTAAAAAATACTGCAGAAATTTTCTATAATCGAATGACTTTCCCATGATAATGATATTAAAATACAAATATAATTTTATTGTACCCGTTGGTTTTAAAAACTATTTACAGCATCAAAATATGATGAACGGTAATAATTTGTTCATATGGAAACTTGTGTTACACAAAAAGTTTCCATAGTTTTGCACCTTATTATGGAAGAGATAGTAACCACAGGCGATAGAATAAAGTATACAGCACACGATCTGTTTATGCAGTTTGGATTAAAGAGCGTAAGCATGGATGACATAGCAACTAAGCTTGGCATTAGTAAAAAAACCATTTATCAATTTTATGCAGATAAAGATGCTTTGGTAGATGATGTTATTAAATCAGTACTCGATCATAGTGAAACCTGTTGCAACAGAGATACCACCGCATCAGAAAATGCTGTTCACGAAGTATTTCTTGCAATGGATTTTATTATGGAAGTATTCAGGTCCATGAATCCATCACTGCTGTTTGATATGCAAAAGTATTATCCTACTGCATATCAAAGGTTTGCAAAGCACAAGAACGATTATTTGTTTGGTGTAATAAAACAAAACCTAAAAAGAGGTATTGAAGAAGAATTATACCGAGAAGATTTAAAGGTAGACGTGATTGCCCGCTTCAGGGTAGAAAGTATGATGCTACCGTTCAACCCTGAATTTCATACAAAAGTAAAACAGAGCCTTGCAACCATAGAGCAGGAAATTACCCTCCACTTTTTATTTGGAATGGTGTCGCCCAAAGGCTACAAACTTGCTGTTAAATACCAGCAGGACAGATTAAAAAAGATTAATAAAGATGAAAAGTAAAAAGATGAAATTATTTACAGTATTTATTCTTATGCTCGTTGCACTTTTTGCAGATGCACAGAAGATAAACAGTTTCTCTGTGCAGCAGGCAGTAGATTATGCAAAGCAAAACAGCGTACAGGTAAAAAATGCTTTGCTCGATTATCAGGTTCAAAAGCAAACCAACAGAGAAATTACAGCTTCGGCTTATCCTCAACTAAGCGCCACTGGTACATTTAATAATTACCTCGTTATACCAACAAGCCTTTTGCCTGCAGAGATAGCAGGTGGGCCCGCCGGAACATTCTTCCCCGTAAGGTTTGGTACAAAATATAATGCGACAGGTGGTTTTGATGTAAACCAGCTTTTGTTTGACGGACAGGTGTTTGTTGGCTTAATAGCTAGAAGCAAAGCATTGGAATTCTATGCCAAGCAAACCGAAATAACAGAAGAAATGATTGCTGTAAATGTTCAAAAAATTTATTACCAGCTTGTTGTAGGCAACCAGCAAATGACGTCGATAGATGCGAACATAGCTAGGTTTGAAAAGCTCCTTAACGATACAAAAGAAATTTTTAAACAGGGTTTTGCAGAAAAATTGGATGTAGATAAAGTAAGCGTACAGTTAAACAATCTTCAAACAGAAAAAATAAAAATACAGAGCCAATTAGATGCGGGTAACGCAGGACTAAAATTTTTAATGAACATGCCGCAAAAAGATTCTCTTGTGCTTACCGATTCAATTACAGAAGATAAAATAAAAGATAATATTCTGGCAAATGATTATAAATACGAAGACCGGAAAGAATACCAGTTTTTAACCATTGCAAAAACACTGAATGAGTACAATGTTAGAAGGTACAAGTTGAGTTACTTGCCCACTATGTCTGCGTTTGGAACCTATAGCAAGAATGCGCAGCGCCAAACTTTTGATTTTTTTAAAGGCGGTAGTTGGTTTACAACATCGCTTGTAGGTTTAAGGTTAAACGTGCCAATATTTGATGGTTTTGCAAGAAGTTCGAGGGTGCAAAAAGCTAAGATTGAAGTGCAACGTACCAATAATCAAATGGAACAGTTAAGGTCTTCAATTGACAATGATGTGGTGCAGGCCAGGTTAAAAATAACTGCAGCCGTTGTTACAATGGATAACCAAAAGAAAAACATTGAGCTCGCAGAAAAAGTATACAACATTACAAAATTAAAATACGAACAAGGGCTTGGGAATAACCAGGAAATATACAATGCACAAACAGAATTAAAAGTAGCGCAGAACAATTATTACGGTGCTTTGTACGATGCTATTATTGCAAAAATTGATTACCAAAAAGCCGTAGGAAAATTATAATAATTACCAAAAATTCAACACGAGATTATATGCAAAAGACAACATTTTTTACCCTTCTATTTTCTGCTTCACTGGTTGCAGCTTCTTGCGGTGGTAGTAAAAAAGAAAGCAACGCAACCCTCACAGAAAAGCGAACACAACTTGAAAAATTAAAAAGCGAGAAAGATAAAAAAGATGCTGAGATTTTAAAATTGCAGCAGGAACTTGCTGTATTGGATACCACAAGCTCCAACCCTGCTAAAATAAAATTGGTGGCTTTTGCGCCCATAGCAGTAAGTAATTTTGAGCACTACATAGAGCTGCAGGGCAATGTAGAAGCAGAAAACAGCTCATACATTTCTCCACGTGGCATGGGTGGCCAGGTAAAAGCTGTGCTTGTAAAACAAGGGCAGTTCGTAAGAAAAGGCCAACTCCTTTTAAGGCTGGATAATGCTGTTCAAAGCCAGCAGGTACAGGCAGCAAGGCAACAAAGTGCTGGAATAAGAACGCAGTTGGCTTTAGCAAAAAGTTTGTATGAACGCCAGAAGAATTTGTGGGACAAAGGCATAGGTACAGAAGTGCAATTGCTTACAGCAAAAACAAACGTGACATCGTTAGAGAATAGTTTAGCATCCGTAGCAGAGCAAGTGAAATTGGCTCAGGAGCAAATGAACACAGCAAATGTGTACAGCGATGTAAACGGTGTTGCAGATGTGGTGAATATTAGAGTAGGAGAGATATTTCAAGGGATGACAGCTATGGGCCCGCAGATAAGTATTGTAAACAGAAGTAGCTTAAAAGTAGTAGGCAACATCCCTGAAAATTATTTAGGAACTGTAGGCCGGGGAACAGCAGTTATTGTAACTATGCCAGATAGCAGAAGAGTATACAATACAACTTTAAGTTTTATAGGCGCAGCTATTGATCCAAACAGCAGAGGCTTTGTAGTAGAAGCAAAACTGCCTTCAGACCCCGCTTTAAATCCAAACCAAACGGCACTCTTAAAAATAAGAGATTATGCATCTCCCAACTCAATTGCCATCCCTTTAAAAACTTTGCAGAACGATGAAAAAGGAAAATTTGTAATGATAGCTTCTCCAGAAAAAGGAAAACTATTCGCACGCAAACGTCCTGTAACTGTAGGAATGATAAATGATGCTTTGATAGAAGTGAAGAGCGGGTTAAAAGCAGGAGAGCAAATTATTGTGGAAGGTTATGCTGGCCTGTATGAAGGACAACAATTAAAAACAGCATTGTAAGCAACCCTGGTTGTTGTTTAAAATATTAATCTACAAAATAACTGTATGAGTGTTTTAGAAAATGGACAAAATAAATTTAAAGAGTTTAAACCCACCTCGTGGAGTATAAACAACAAGACTTCTATTTACCTGATAATGTTGATCGTAACATTAATAGGTTTATACCAGTTTTTTACTTTACCAAAAGAGCAGTTTCCCGATATTGTTATCCCCACGATTTATGTGCAAACGATCTATGTAGGTAATTCACCAAAGGATATTGAAAACCTTGTTACACGACCACTTGAGAAACAAATCAAAGGAATTACGGGTGCTAAAATTCAGAAGTTTACGAGTACCTCTCAGCAGGATTTTTCTGCTATACAGGTAGAATTTGATACAGATGTAAAAGTGGACATTGCCCTGCAAAAAGTAAAAGATGCCATAGACAAAGCCAAGCAGGATTTACCCAATGATCTTACACAGGAGCCAACGGCATTGGAAGTAAACCTGAGTGACCAGCCCATCATGTATGTGAACCTGAGCGGTGATTATGACATGACCAAACTGAAGAAGTTTGCGGATGACATGAAGGATAAGCTCGAGGAAATCCCACAGATAAACAGAATAGATATTGTGGGAGCACCGGAGCGTGAGTTTCAAATAAATGTAGATAATTATAAAATGCAAAGTGCCGGCATCACCTTCGATGATATAAGCAATGCAGTAGCAAGAGAAAACCTGGATATATCCGGTGGCTTGTTGGATGTGGGAGATATGAAAAGAAACCTGCAATTGAAAGGACAGTTCAAAACTGCTTACGATATTGAAAGTGTGATCATCCGCAATACAAGCGGAAGTCCCATTTACCTCAAAGATATTGCTATCATAAAAGACACTACTAAAAATGTAGAAAGCTTTGCACGCTTAGATGGTAAAAATGTGGTGACGTTAAACATTGTAAAACGCAGTGGTGAGAACCTTATAGAAACGAGTGAGGCTGTGCAGAAAATGGTGAAAGAAGGCAAGGGTGTTACTTATCCTGAAGATTTAAATGCGGTGGTAACCGGCGACCAGAGTGTAAAAACAAAAGCATCTTTTAATGAGTTGGTAAACTCCATAGTTATTGGTTTTCTTTTGGTGTTGATCGTATTGATGTTTTTTATGGGAGTTACAAATGCATTCTTTGTGGCGCTCAGTGTGCCGCTGAGTATGTTCGTTGCATTTGTGTTTTTGCCGGGGGCAGATTTGATTGTGGGTACGCATGTAACGCTCAATTTTATGGTGTTGTTTGCACTACTCTTTGGGCTCGGTGTTATTGTAGATGATGCCATTGTGGTAATAGAAAATACACACCGGATATTTGTAAATGGTAAGGGCATGATACCCATTAACACTGCAACGAAACATGCTGCAGGAGAGGTTTTTGTGCCGGTACTCGCAGGAACGTTAACTACATTAGCACCGTTTTTCCCGCTGCTTTTTTGGCCGGGTATTATTGGTAGATTCATGGTTTATTTGCCTACCATGCTCATATTTACTCTAGCAGCATCGTTGGTGGTGGCCTTTATTATGAACCCAATTTTTGCGGTAGATTTTATGAACCATCCCGAAGGGAAACCCGAGAAAAAATCTGCCATATTTAGGAAGCCTTATTTCTGGGTGATTATTGCATTTGGTATTTTATTAGATGTGATGGGCGCACCGTTCTTAGGCAACCTGCTCATATTTTTTATGGTATTGGTTGTGCTTAACAGGTACTTTATTGAAGACGCCATTCATAAGTTTCAAAACAAAGTATTACCATGGATAATGAGCCACTATGAAAATTTAATTCGTTGGTCATTAAAGGGATGGAGACCGGTGCATTTGTTATTGGGTACTGTGTTACTCCTATTAATTTCGGTAGGTATTTTTATTTTATCAGTAAAAACCGGCAGAATAGGAATTGCATTTTTCCCGAAGGGTGATCCAAATCAAATATATGTGTACCTGAAATTGCCTGTGGGTACAAGTGTGCAGTACACAGATTCTATTGTGAAAACATTAGAGGCGAAAGTAAATAAGGTGCTGGAAATAGACAATGCAAAAGGAAAGAAGAACCCAATTGTAGAAAGTGTAATAAGCAATGTTGCCATTGGTGCCGGAGATCCATCAGCAGGTGATAGAAGTACAAGAAGTGAATTGGGAAGAATACAGGTTTCGTTTGTAGAGTACGAAAAGCGTGATGGCAAAAGTTCGAAGCCTTATCTGGATGAGATAAGAAATGCCATTACAGGTATACCAGGTGCGGAAATAAGTGTGGACCAGGAAAGCGGCGGACCGCCAACTGACCCGCCGATCAACATTGAAGTAGCATCAGAAGATTTTGATAATCTGGTAAAGACTTCAGTGAACCTTAAGAATTATTTAGATTCTATACAGGTGCCAGGTGTGGAGGAATTAAAAATGGATGTGGACTTAAACAATCCTGAAATAACATTGACGGTAGACAGGCAGCGGGCATTGATAGCAGGCGTATCATCTGCACAGGTAGGGCTGCAAATTCGTACGGCATTGTTTGGTAAAGAAATATCTAAAATAAAAGAAGGAAAAGACGAATATAAAATACAGCTGCGCAACAATGAAATGCAACGCCAAAGTTTATCTGAGTTGCTGAACATGCGCATTTCTTTCCGTGATTTTGCAAGCGGTGGGCAGGTAAAAAACATTCCCATCAGTGCTCTGGTAACGGTAGAGCCTACAAGTACTTTCGGTAGTGTAAAACGTAAAAACCAAAAAAGGTTAATCACGCTTCGCTCGAATGTATTAACCACACAAGGTTACAACGCTACTGCCGTAAACCAGGTTATTACAGGCCACCTTGCATCCTTTACAAAAAAGGGCGATGGTGTTACCATAAAGCAAACTGGTGAGGGTGAACAACAGGCTGAAACAGGTGCGTTTTTAGGGAAGGC
>JANOTH010000241.1:0-1582 GCA_031416275.1 Ferruginibacter sp.
ATGCCATCTTTGGCGCCACAGCCGCTACCCGGCTCCCTTTTATTGCAGGGCATTGATACCTCAAAAAAATAAGGGCAACGGGTGCGTTGTAATAAATTACCACCGTTGCTTGCCATGTTCCTGATCTGCGCAGTGGCAGCAGAAAGCATAGCCATGGAAAGCAGCGGATAGTTTTTACGCACTTCTGGGTGGTTGGCTGTTGCTGCATTGCTGAGCATTGCGCCAAGGGTGAGCCCGCCACTTGCATTCGTTGTTATTTTATTATACTCCAGCCCACTGACGTAAATTAATTGTTCGGGGCGCTCCACATCTTCTTTCATCAGATCTACCAGGTTGGTTCCGCCGGAGAGGTATTTTGAGTTTCCCTTTACGGCACCGAGGGCCTGAACTGTATTTTCTGCACTTGTAAAAGTGAATGGTCTCATGTGTATTAATTTATAATGTAAATTCTAACAGTCCGTAAATGTGTCTATGCCTTCTTTGCTCTTTGCATTTGTTCCTGTGTAGCAAACTCCCATGTAGGCATTTTATCATCGCCGGAATGCACTTCTTTAAAAGCCTGCACAATATTGTTGTATGCACCGCAACGGCAAATATTGCCAGACATTCTTTCCCTGATCTCTTCTTCAGAAAGTTTGAGGTTCTTTTTAATGTTCTTAAAATTTTCTGTTACAAAACTTGCATCGCCATTCTTGGCCTCTTCTAAAAGTGCAACGGAAGAACAGATTTGCCCCGGTGTACAATACCCACATTGAAAACCATCGTGTTTTACAAATGCTTGCTGCATGGGGTGCATTTTGCCGCCTTTGGCCAGACCTTCTATGGTGGTTATGGATTTATTTCCACAAGTTGCTGCAAGCGTGAGGCAAGAAAGTTGCCTTTTTCCATCAATCATTACAGTACAGGCACCACACTGCCCATGGTCACAACCTTTTTTAGAACCGGTGAGCGCCAGCCGCTCCCTAAGTGCATCCAATAAAGTAACCCTGGAATCAATCGTGAGGGATTTCATTTGCTCATTCACCCGGAGGTTCACTGTAATTTCATTCATAAAAACATTGGAGTTAGCTGGCAAATCGTTCATGGGGTTTGCATATGCGCCGGATGTAAAGTAAGTGGAAGCAAAGATGCTGAGGCTTGCTACAGAAGCCTGTTTCAAAAATTTTCTGCGGGAACTTCCTGTCAATCCCATCTGGCTGAGAATGCTTTCTTCGTCCTCGCTTAGCTTATCTGTTTCAATCCTGTCATTCCATTTTTCGAGCTCTTCCATGTTTAATATTTTGAGGGTATATAAAATTTTACTGTTGGAAATGTGGAAACTTTTCGGATCGGAATACTACTTTAAAAATCGCTTACACTATTTGTTGCTATGTAAATATTCCGGGGGGTGAAAATTTAAAAACAAGAACTATACCATGTTGTAACACTAAAATTATAGAAAAAGCACTTTGACAGAAAGCATCTCTGTTGTAGGACACGTTAATTCTTGTGGGTTACCTTTACTGAAACCAAAATAGCTGCCATAAAAAGAAGGAAAACCAATTCTTCACTTTCCCTAAAAAAATATTATAAAAAACTAAAA
>JANOTH010000242.1:0-5299 GCA_031416275.1 Ferruginibacter sp.
GTAGAATATTTTAAAGAATTAGACAGGCTTTCTGATAGAGTGACCATGCAGGTTATTGGCGAAACTTTTGAACACCGGGAACAGGTTGCAGCAATATTCACCTCCCCGTCAAACCATCAACGATTGGAAGAGATTCGCAAAACACATCTTGCGGGGCAGATCACAGGGAATACAGAAAACATTCCGTTGGTAATTCATATGGGGTTTAATGTACATGGCAACGAACCATCCAGCAGCGAAGCAGCTATGCTTACAGCTTACTACCTTACTGCATCTGAAAATGCTGAATCACAAAAGTGGTTGAATGATATGGTGATTTTAATGGACCCGGTCATCAATCCTGATGGAAGAGATCGTCATACCCATTGGGCAAATATGCATAAAGCATCGCCGGCAGTTGCAGACCCATTAGATAGAGAACATACAGAAATATGGCCTGGCGGAAGGTTTAATCATTACTGGTTTGACTTAAACCGTGACTGGTTCCTTGGTACCTTTCCTGAAACAAGAAACAGGATAAAGTTTTTCCATCAATGGAGACCTTACGTACAAACCGATCATCATGAAATGGGCACTAATGCTACTTTTTATTTTGACCCAGGGGAGGATGCGAGCAATAACCCTACAGTTCCAAATTATCTGTACAAAACTATTTATCCTAAATATGCTGAGTATTTTTCAAGAGCTACAGATAAACTTGGCTCCATGTATTTTACAAAAGAAGCTTACGATAAACTCTATCCGGGCTATGGTAGTAGTTACATAAATTTTTACGGAGGTGCGGGGTTTTTGTTTGAACAAGCGAGTAGCCGTGGGCATGTGCAGGAAACAACTACCATCCCTATAACTTTTGCATTTACAATCAGAAACCAGTTTACCGCTTCATTAACTACTGTAAGGGCATCTATTGCTGAAAAATTATCGTTGCTAAAATTGAGGAAAGAATTTTACCGTACTGCAAAAGAGCAAGCAGCAAAATCAGTAATTAAAGGATATTTATTTGGCGATGCAAATGATGAAACAAGAACAAGAGCTTTTGTAAACTTGCTATTAATGCATGAAATTGAAGTGTATGAAGCAGGAAATAATGCTACAGATGGCAAAGGCTATTATGTTCCTGCAGATCAGAACAATTATATTATGGTTCGTTCTGTATTCGAAAAAGCCATTCCTTATATTGACAGCTCTTTTTATGATGCCTCAACATGGAGCTTGGTACATGCTTACAACCTGCCTTATACCGAAGTAAAAACTTTGTACAATGCAGGTAAAAAATTAAGTGCATTACCTGCACAATCTTTTAATGTTTTAGAAAAAAGTAATTATGCTTATGTGATAAACAACACTGATTATAATATTCATAAAACTATTTACCATTTACAAATGGCTGGTGTAATTGTGCAATCAGCATTTCGACCTTTTACAGCAAATATAAATGGCAGTACAAAAACTTTTGGTTACGGCAGTATTATGATACCTGTCCAACAACAACGGATTTCTTCTGATTCATTGTTTAAGGCTATAAGTACTTTAAGTAAAGAATCAGCTATTAATATTTATGGGCTCAATACAGGGTTTAGTTCCGCAGGTATTGATATGGGCAGCGGTTATGTTCGTACATTAAAACAACCTATGGCTGCAATGGTTGTCGGCACCGGTGTAGCTGCCCCCGAAGCAGGTGAGATATGGCATTTACTTGATGAGCGCTTACAGATGCCTGTTTCTAAAATTGATATTTTGAACCTCGGCCGTGCAGACCTAAGCCGCTACAATACCTTGATAATGGTTTCAGGAAATTATGCTTTAATTGATAAACCAACAAGCGACAAAATAAAAACATGGGTGCAAGCAGGCAATACATTAATAACCATTAAAACCGGAACTGAATGGGCTATTAAAAATGGCTTTACAAAAGAAAAATTATTGTCGGTTGATACTGCCAAAGGAATTCCTACACGCCAAAACTTTGATGTGGCTGTAAATATTGAAGGCGCCAAATCTATGGGTGGATCAATCTTTCGTATTGACCTAGATACGACACATCCGATCGGATTTGGATTTACATACAGGAACGTATCTCTTTATAGAAATGGGTTGACATTTTTGCAACCCAGTGCTAATCCCTACAGCACGGTATCGCAGTACACTTCAAACCCTTTGATTGGTGGTTATGTACATCCGAGCACATTAAAAAAAATAAATAATTCAGCTGCAATATTAGTTGGTGCAGAAGGGAGCGGAAGGGTAATAATGTTTAGTGATAATCCTAACTTCCGAGGAACATGGTATGGTACAAACAAGCTGTTTTTGAATGCGTTGTTTTACGGTGGAAATATTGCCGTACCTCAGGTTGTAAGTGAAGCAACAGAAAACTTAGAACAAGATTAAATTTACATAAAGGGTTTTTCATGTTTTTGTTTTACCAAAGGGGAAGTGAACAGCTTAACTAATAAAATTAATTTTATTGGACTAAAGGTTTTGAAATATGATGGTTAAAAATTAAAAAAGTGTTTGCAAAGGCAGGGCTTGAAAATGTAACATCAGCAATGTGACAGCAGCATTAATAGTTCAAGCTTAAGGTTCAATGTTGAGCTTAAGATCATAGCTTCAACAACATATTTTCAATTGGACTTTTTCATCCGTGCAGCACTGGTAATGAATGCCCTGCCTTTGCAAACACGCAACTTCGTTAAACGTATTTTATACCTATACAATGCAAACGAGACTGACAGAACTTTTAGGAATACAATTTCCGATTATTCAAGCGCCTATCGGAAGTGCAACGACACCTGAATTAGCCGCATCTGTTTCAAATGCAGGGGGGTTAGGTATGTTAGCACTTTCGTGGGCAGACCTTGCAACAACAAGAGAAACAATTAGGGAAACAAAACGATTGACCGACAGACCGTTTGGTGTAAACTTAGTTTTAGCATGGGAACAATCGGAACGAGTGCAGATTTGCATAGAGGAGAATGTACCAATAGTTTCATTTTTTTGGGGTAATTCATTTTCCTTTTTGCAACCTCTACAGTCACACGGTATTAAAGTTTGTCAAACCGTTTCAACTTGTGATGAAGCGTTGTTTTTTGAAAAACTCGGTGTTGATTTTCTCGTTGCACAAGGTTGGGAAGCAGGTGGCCACGTACTTGGCAAAGTTGCTTCAAGTGTTTTAGTTCCTTCTATTGCAGACAAAATAAAAATACCATTTGTTTCGGCGGGTGGTTTTACAGATGGGAGAGGACTTGTGGCAGCACTATCATTAGGTGCCTCAGGCATTTGGGTAGGTACAAGATTTTTGATGGCAAAAGAAGCAAATTCAAGCTCCGTATATCAAGAATTAATTGCCAGGGCAAATGAAAATGATACTGTATATACTGAAAGACTTTTTAATATCGGTTGGGACAATGCACCGCACAGAGTTATTAGAAATACCACAGTTAAAAATTGGGAGAATGGAGGCGAGCCTTTAGTTGGTCAACGACCAAATGAACATGAAATTATAGCCCAAAAGCAAGATGGATCAGCCATTGAACGCTATGCTGACGATATTCCAACAAAGACAACAACAGGGAATTTGGAAGCATTAGCAATTTATGCAGGGCAAAGTGTTGGGCTTGTTGGCCAGACAATAAAAAACGCAAAAGAGATAATTAATGAAATTGTAGACGAAGCCAATTTACAACTTGACAAATTGAGTTTATTTCGGCCGAAATAAAAATTGCGCCAAACCATTGGTTTTGTGGATGTACGGCTAATCGTTGTGGTAATCGGCGCCTAGGGTCTTGATTAACGAGATTTTTGCCTTTATATAAGCTTAAGAAAGTTAGTTAGCTCAGTGTTGTGAATGCACTCAGCTTTGTCCTTTGCCGCACACCAACTAAAGCTGCGGCTTAATTAAAAAGAGAATACAACTAAATGATTATTATATTTAATGAGCAAAAAAGAGCATAAGAAATATTAATGACAAAAAAGGAAGTTGATACGTTAATACAAAAAGGTAGATTCCCACTTGACGCAGAATTTTGGTACAATACAATACTTGGTTTACTTATAACTATTTCTTTTTTTGGTGGTGTAGGTGTTTTGATTGGGCTTCAAATAGGATTGGAAAATTATTGGCTATACCCTTATATCGCAATTCTTTTTTTTAGTCTTGTTTATAGATATTGCCAGGATGAAAGATTAATCGTTTATGAAACAGAACTAACTAAACAAGATAATATTAGAATATTAGAGGAAACACTCAAAGGACTTAATTGGGAATACAAGACTTACTCAAATGAAATTGACTTAACAACCAAAAAGCATATTTTGAGTTTCGTTAAGGTCAAATTAATACCTTTTAACAACGGAATAGCATACAATTTTCAATATTATTCAACTACTAGAGCAGGCAAGTTTACCATTTTCCTAGGTCTGAGAACTCATCTAAAACGAAAATTTGAAAAACAACTAAATGCAACCATAGTTTTATGGGACCAGGGGTTAATAAACTGATTTCGAAATTTCCCCTCTTATAAAATAGCTAATAATCGATACCTCCGAGTTTTTGCTTTGCTTCATGCCTGATTCATTGTAAGGAGATCTCATTTGCATCACTAAAAGCTCGACAAAGCCAAAAGCTGCTAAAGGGCTGCGGCGGAAAGAGGGATGTATGTCGCTCCTTAGCGGCATACGGCACAGTAACTAAGGCCGAACAAATACTGAAAATGCTACAAAAAATCTGAGCGCCACAACCTGCGTTTTATTTTTATTCAACGCCAATTACTCTGATAACGTGTGACAGCGTCACAGGGAGAACCCCCAAACTTGGATACATATTTGTTAGTTATTATTTAACAGATCATTTTTTTAACCAAACTTATAATCTATGAAAAAATACAATATTGCTTTAATGCTTGTTGTAGCCACAACTATTGGTTTTTCCGCCTGCAATGAAAGTACCACCACCGCATCAGAAACAACTGAGATAACGCAGATGGACTCTACCGCTAAACAAGCAAAAGAGGCAAGAGAGAAACTGGAAGAGCAAACAAAGAAGGTAGAAGAATCTGTTGAAAAAATGGATGAAGAATTTAAAACCAACAACTAAAACTTATATTATGCAAAAGAAAATAACATTGGGTAGCACGTTGGTTTTGGCCATTGGAGTACTGTTGCTTACATCAGCATCGCTACAGCAAAAGGAAAAAAACAACAAAGGCAACTCGCAGAAGAATGAGTAAAAGCTAATAATGGCAACGCTCAAAAAGGCAATAGCGACAACAGGCAGGAAAATGGTCGTGGTAACAACAACCAA
>JANOTH010000243.1:0-1963 GCA_031416275.1 Ferruginibacter sp.
TTCCGTTGTAAAAGTTTTCTTCAAAGGAAACGAATGAGAAAGGCTCTATTTTCTCTATTACTTTTTCTGCCTTTGCTTTTAAAGCATTTAATTCTTTTTTAAGATTTTTCAATTCTTCATCTCTTAATTTGGAACTATTCAACTTCGTCCATTCGTCTGTTGTTAAATGGAATTTTGTTTTATAACGCTTCTTATGCGGCTTCTGATATACGTTTAATTTGACTAAACATTTGCCCTCTGAATTAGGACGTGATGCGTCTAAAAACAAGCTTACAAAAACCGATGATTGTTCCATTTTATAAAGTATTAAGTTGAATAATGTGACCACAAATGTGACCATAAAGGTACGAATAATTACTAAATAAAGTAGCATAAAAGGAAAAGTATTTTTTATAAAATACTGAAATATAGTATGTTAGATAAGCAAACGCAATAATGAGAAATCAAAGGAAGGGTATCGATACTGTCTTACAAGCAGAGGGTCCGCGGTTCGAACCCGTGTGCTCCCACAAGGAAAGGTTACCAATTGGTAGCCTTTCTTCTTTTATGCAATATAAAGTTTACATTATTTATTCTTCAATAGCAGATAAATTCTATGTGGGATTCGCAGGAGACGATATAGAAGAACGTTTAAGAAAACACAATTCTAATCACAAAGGTTTCACAGGAAAGTTTAATGATTGGCAAATAGTTTATGCAGAAATTTTAGCAACCAAGCAAGAAGCCATGGTAAGAGAGAAAGAGATTAAAGCCTGGAAGAGTAGAACAAAAATTCAAACTTTAATAAATAGCTAAGCTGGTTAGAGCATTCCGATCTTAAATCGGAAGGGTCCGCGGTTCGAACCCGTGTGCTCCCACAAAGAGGCTGTCTTATAAGTACGAGGCAGCCTTTTTTTATTCGGATCCCTATTGGAGAAGGAAAGTCGTTTGCGCAAATCTCAGCGTAAATTTTTAATTATGAGATAGCCTCTTCATTTCAATTCGCCCTTCATTTTATTTTTATTTGCATTAATTGAAACATTTTCTATTTTTACAGAAATGTACAACCCAAAATTTTCTTATAACCCGCAAACCGAAACAACAGAAGATGTTGATGTGCTTACAGAAGAAGCCATTAACCATAGTCTAATTGTGTGGAATGACGAAGTAAATACTTTTGATTGGGTTATTGATACTTTGATGGATGTATGTGGCCACGAAAGAGAACAAGCAGAACAATGTGCCATGCTCATTCATACAAAAGGAAAATACGCTGTAAAAAAAGGCAGCTATGAAACACTTAAGCCCCAAAAAGAGGCCATTACAGATAGACTTATCAATGCCACAATAGAATAGTCATTCTTCTTCTAAAAGTATTATCTAAATTTATTTTTAAGTGCTTCCAAAGCATCCAACATTGTTGCGGGTTTTATTTCCTTAGTAGCCGGCTTAAAGTTTTGCGTTGGTTTGCCCGGAGCTTTTGTAGTCTTTATATTTTGAGTAGATGGCACTTCTGTTTGCTTTATTGAAAGCGCAATTCTTTTACGAGCAACATCTACCTCCATCACTTTTACTTTTACATGCTGGTTCAGTTTTAAAACTTCTGATGGATCCTGAATATATTTATGTGCTATTTCAGATACATGCACCAAACCATCTTGCTTTACACCAATATCTACAAAGGCACCGAACCTTGTAAGGTTTGTTACAACACCTGGCACTTCCATTCCTACATGCACATCCTCTATTGAAAAAATTTGCGCAAATTCAAATACCTGTACTTCACTTCGTGGATCTAAACCAGGCTTTTTTAATTCGTTTATAATATCATTAATGGTATGCTCACCAAAATGTTCGGTAATATATTTTTTTACCGGAATAGTTTTTAGCAAAGCTTCATTTCCAATCAATGTATTCACATCCGCATCAATATCTTTTGCCATTTGTTGTACGAGTGTATAAGCCTCAGGGTGTACGGCACTTG
>JANOTH010000244.1:0-8410 GCA_031416275.1 Ferruginibacter sp.
TCCAAAACTACCTTCGCTTAAAATATATTCTCCTACTGCAGGTGCTATCTGCACGGGTTCAACCAACACAGGCGCATCGATCTTTTTACAGCTGCTTACACCGGCTATTAACACTACAATTGCTAAACTTAATTTACTAAAACTCATTTTTACTTGTTTTGTTTTTTAAAAAAATATGTACAGTTATTCTATAATTGATCATGGGCATTGGATAATACTTTATTATTTGATATTGAGTATTAAATACGTTGTTAGCTTCAAAAATTAATTTGTAATTGAAATGATCTTTTTTGTTACTTAAATATGAAAAGGAGAAATCAGATGTGGTAAACGGTTGTAAAACATTCTCGAAAATCTGATCCCCTGCTCTATATCTAAGTGAGGAAAATAATAAATTGTAATTGATTGCAAACTGCTTGTATAAAACGTTGATAGTTGCACCACCATTATGTTTGGGAGTATAAGGCAATTGGGTTTTATACATGGGTGACCCTGCATCTGTAACATCAATTGCATTTTGAAAAGTGTAAGTGGCATCGGCAGATACAATAAAAAATTTTCTCTCTGTTAGTACAGTATGCAAAGCAACGTCGACTCCTTTTATTGAAACCCTACCTATATTTTGGGCAGACCATTGAAACAAATTAAGCCTTGGCAGCGCTAGAATTTTATCATTTACTTCGTTATAATAAGCATCGGCTGTAAATGAAATCCTTTTGAATAGATTAGAGGGTTTAACCTCGTACGTAAAACCAAAGTTATATTGCTTGGCAAACTCGGGCCTGAGCTTAGTGTTGCCCACATTGGTGTAATACAAATCATTAAACGTTGGTGCTCTAAAAATATTCTTATAAAATATTCTTGTGCGAAGTGGTAGGTTTTTAAAAGGCTGAACACTTAAAGCAACAGCATTAGAAAAACGATTAAAATCATTTGCAGATTCTCCAACTTTTACTTTCTCCCTTATGATGTTATATAACACATTACCCGTTACTTCAAAGCGACTCTTTTTAAACTGAAATGCTAAATTATTTAAAGTAGAATTTCGTGTTGGTGTTGCAAAATTTTCGGCAAAAATATCTTTCCTGGTCAGCTTGTTGCTGAAGTTATCTGTAGCGTAACTAAGCTTAAGGTCTTTTGATAGTTTGTAACTGTATGCTAAGGAAAAATAAATTTCCTTTTGGTAAAATTCATTTTCTAATTTACCAAAATTGTTAAGATAGGTGGGGTCTAGATAATAACTTTTATCAGCCTGATATTTTGTATTGAATAGCAACTCACTTTTTTGAGATAGCGAACTTTTCCAAGATCCTTGAAAAAACACCTCCCTTTCATTTAATCTTTGGTTGCTAATATCATTGTAAAGAATAATGGCACCCGGCAATCCTCTTTTCGAATTATAGTAGTACGATTTTAAACTAAACGCATTTTGATTATTTGGCTGATAAACCGCATCAATCTCGTTTCTAAACGTTTTCAAATCCGAATTTAAGCGTCTGTTTTTACTCGCATTATTTTCAAAATTAATGAAGGGGAAGTTAGACAATGCTTGTTGGTATTGTGTGCTGAATGCTATAGAAAGCCCATTTCCAAACCACTTTTGCGCATATAGAGAAGGAGAATAATAGCCGAAAGAGCCATGTTGGAGTTTTACATTTAATCTATCAACCGTATCTAAGGTTGAAAGACCTGTCGTTGTTTTTAATAATAAAACAGATGCATAAGAAAATGCTTTTGCTGTAGATAATATATCAGCAGGTACACTATTATGCAATTCAATCTGCTTTATATTATCCAACGAAAATTTGCCAAGGTCAACCTGCCCTGCCTGAGCATTTCCCAAAGCTATTCCATCATATAATATCCCTGTATGGTTTGCACCAAGGTTTCTTACAGATACTGTTTTTAGTCCTCCTGAGCCTCCAAAATCTTTTACCACCACCCCTGCAAAGTGTTTTAGAGCATCGGCTACAGAATTACTATTTGTTTTTGATGCATCCTCTGTGTTTAATGTTTGAATAGGAGTTGGGCTTGTAACGAATAAGAAATCTCTTTTGGCTATAACTTTTACCGAACTCAATGTGTCATGCGTTTGGGCAAAGCACAAAGCAGGCAATAAAAAGCTTAGGAAAAAATAAAGAAATACAGAGATTTTCAAAAAAAGCTGTTTAAAAATTACAGCTTACGTATGAGCAGGCGTATGCAAATGCAGCAATGTGTTACATCTACAGCCTTTCACCCGAAAGCTTTGATTAATTTGAAAACGGCAGGTCTTCTGGCTTATCGCACCTAAACAACCTTCCCGTTTTTTACAGTGGTGTATTTGTTTAGGCTTTTTTTACCTGAGTAAAGCGACTCTACAGCTACGGGGATAGCTCCCGATTTACACGGGATTCCCTTTTAATTGCTAATAAATGAATAAAAGCAAACCAATTTCAGTTGTAAAAGTAGTGTTTAAAAAGCAATAATTATAACTGCTAACTTAAATCAGTTCAATTGACTTTTTAAAAAATTTTCGATCATATTACATGGAACCAAAAACGGCTTATCGGTTATATCAATATTTAAATCAGAGTCATTTACTGAATAAGAACCAACAACTGTATTACCGAAAATACTTACATTAAAGTTACCCGCAGATTCATCGCCAGTAAAACTTCCTCCTTGGGCCTCAACAGTTTTTTTTGCTTTTTCAAGTATTTCGGTTACCGATTTTGTAAATGGTATCGTAAAGTTACATGCTGACATAGTCAAGTTTTTATATGAAAAAATCCATTTCTATACAAAGAAATGGATTTTATAAATTGAATAATAAATTATGTAAAATATAATTACCTTGGAACTCTACCGTCTCTTCTATCTTTACCACGGCCGATAATGTATCCACCGGCTGCACCCGCAGCACCACCAATAATTGCACCTTTTGCGTTCTTACCTATTACACCACCAATTACTGCTCCACCAACACCACCAATAATAGCACCCTTGGCAGCTTTACTTATACCTCTTCTAGGCGCCGGTTGAGTTGAATATGTACCTCCACCTGAATTGTTAGCAGTTGAGTTATTGTTTGTTGATGTGCTAGAACGCTGTCTTGTACTGCTAGTTCTTCTTGTAGGAGCAGGAGCGGCAGCAACAGGTGCTACTGCAACGGGCATTTTTGCCAACCCCGTATCACTTAAATAACTGCCCGCAGCTCTGCTTGTGTCAGTCATTATAACGATGTTCTTGTCAGATTCTAAACTGTCTTTTCTTTTACACGAAGCAAATACGATAGTTGCTAGTAAAATAATTGATAAATGTTTCATAATGATAAATTTAGTTGTATTATTAGTTTTGTACCACACATACTTTAAAAACTGTGCCAAACTTAAAATTGATATGCTAATTATGTTGGAACCTTTAATAAAAGCAATATAAATTTGATTTAATTGACCCAATTACAGCATGATAATATCTATAGCATATACAAATTTTATTAATGGTAGGTTTTTTAGTGAGGGGCTAAGGATGACAGTTGGAATTGTATTACCTGCTTTTTTATTTGCATATTTTAATCAATTATCTATAGGTATTGCGTTATCTACAGGCGCACTTTGTGTTAGCATTACTGATAGCGCCGGTCCAGTTCATCATCGAGCAAATGGAATGATGTTTTGCATTGTAGTCATTTCAATGGTTTCAATAATTACAAATTTTACGGCGTCTTCAACTTACTTAACCTCTTTAATCATTTTTTTATTCGGTTTTGCATTTTCAATGTTAAGTATTTACAACGCCAGGGTTTCATCTATTGGTCTCTCGGCTTTGCTTATTATGGTGCTGAGTATGCAAACACCACTTGCAGGCGCTTTAATTTTTTTAAATGCCGTTTATTTAATGGCCGGTGGTATCTGGTATTTAATTTTCAGCCTTACCCTCAATAGTTTAAGACCATACAAAATAATACAACAGCTCTCGGGAGAGTTTATTGCGGGTGTTGCAGATTATTTAAAAACACGTGCATCATTTTACAACGATCACCCTGATTATGATTCAACTTACAAATCGCTGTTGCTCCAACAAATTGCAATACAATCACAGCAGCAGAGCCTAAATGAAATACTCTTTAAAACAAGGGCCATAACCAAAAATTCCACACGGGCGGGTCGTTCTTTATTAAAAATTTATTTAGATGTGTCTGATCTTTTTGAGAGCATTATGAGTACCTATCAACAATACGAAGTGCTTCATACAAGATTTGATGAAACAGGCATATTAGAGGAATACCGCAAACAATTGTTGATTTTAGCTAGTGAACTCGCAGAAATATCAAGTGCTGTGTCAACAGGTAGCGCATCAAAAAGTAACGACGCATCATTAATTAATCAAACATTTGTAAACGCCCGGTTTGAAGAGTTAAGGCAAAGTTTTATGAATGAAAATAATTTAAATGACTTTATAGGACTAGGAAGAATTTTGAGCAATATACAAGGGCTCACCGAAAAAATAAATGGCCTTCATTATTACACGCATTACGAAAAAAAACAGCGTAAACCCAAAGAGGCGATTTTATCAACCCAAAATTTTAATGAAGCTCAAACCATTGATCCTGTTTTGTTATTAAACAACCTCAATTTTAGCTCAAATATTTTTAGGCATTCGTTAAGAGTCGGTATTTCTTTATTAGCAGGGTACCTTATATCTCTTCTGTTTAACATTGGCCATAATTATTGGATTTTACTTACAATTGTTGTTATATTAAAACCTGCATACAGCCTATCAAAAGCAAGAAATAAAGACCGTCTAATTGGGACCTTTTTAGGAGTTTTAATAGGTGTGTTGATATTGTTTACAGTTAAAAATAACTTTGCATTGATGTGTATAATGATAGTTTTTATGGCAGGCTGTTATATGTTTTTTCGGTCAAAATATTTTATAAGTGTTTTGCTTATGACACCGTATCTAGTCATATTCTTCCATTTAATTTACCCCACATCAATTAACTATTTATTGTACGATAGGTTACTTGATACAAGTATAGGATCTGCAATAGCCTTTATTGCAAGTTTGTTTTTTGTACCGGTATGGGAGCACAGCACCATTAAGAATTATATGACAATGGCAATTCAAAAAAACATTTTCTATTACAATAAGCTTGGCATAAACTTTACCAACCAAACACAAATTAGCAAAGACGACCTAAAGCGCTCACGGCAACAGGCACTAACCGCATTAGCCAACGTATCAGATGCATTTAATAGAATGTTATCTGAGCCAAAAAGATTTCAAAAAAATGTGGAGCAGGTGTATAGATTTGTCGTACTAAATCATATTTTAACCTCTCATTTTTCAGCTTTGTCGTTCTACCTTGCAGAAGATAAAAATGTATTTAAATCTGATATTTTTCTACCTGTGATTGATAGAACGACCAATAACCTACGAATTGCCACCGATGAATTAAATGGAATTTTAGTGAATTTTTCTACGGAGAACAATTTAAACATCAAAGAACATTTTAGGAGTGAAACGGAACAGCTTTCACAAACGAGAAAAACCGAAATTTTAGAAAGAAATTTTGAAACTGATACTAAAATAAGATTTATTGAAAAAAAATCAATTATTGACCAATTTACATTTATCTATAATGTAACAGCCGACATTAAAAAATGTGTAAAGGCATTTATGGAAGAAGAAGACAGGCAAAAATTTGCAACCCAGTAATATTAATATTTGAGGATAATGAAGACAGCATCGCTAAAAGAAATAAAGACGGAACTTGAAAGTACACCTGCACCAATATTGCTTGAACTATGCCTTAAACTCACAAAATTTAAAAAAGAAAACAAAGAACTACTTACCTATTTATTATTTGAAGCCCACGATGAGAAGTCTTATGTAGAAAGTGTAAAAGGAATACTTGATGAATTGTTTTTAACAGTAAATAAAACCCAATTGTATTTTGCTAAGAAAACGATCCGCAAAATTGTTAGAACAGCAACCAAGTACATCAAGTACAGCAACAGCAAGGCAACTGAGCCGTAAATATTGCTACACATTTGCGAAAAAATAAACGACCTTAATTTAAATTTAAACAGAAACACAGCCTTGCAAAACATTTACTTTTCGCAAATTAAAAAGATAAAAAAAGCAATAAATTTAATGCACGAAGAAGAGCAGTATGATTATTTAAAAATGCTTGAAATGCTAGAATAACAAGGCTGCTTAATTAAATTTACTTTAGCTTATTAAACCCAAAAGTATTGAAAGAGATCACATCTATAAAAGACCTTAATAATATTTTTTTTATCGGAATTGCAGGCTCGGGAATGAGTGCACTGGCCCAGTTTCTTTCAGGCACAGGAAAAAGCATTAGTGGAAGTGACCGTTATTTTACGGAAGGAGGTAACAACGAAACACAACAAAGGTTAGAGGAAGAGGGTATTGTTTGCTTTCCACAAAACGGTAGTGGCATTACTAAAGCTGTTCAATTAATTATTGTTTCTACCGCTATAGAAGACACCGTTATGGAAGTAGTAACGGCGAAAGAATTACAAATCCCAATTATAAAACGGAGCGATTTACTTGCCTTAATTGCAGCAACAAAAAGAACGATTGCTGTTGGTGGCACATCAGGGAAGAGCACAACAGGTGGAATGCTTTTTCAAATATTACAGACTGCAGGTTACGAACCGGGTATTATAAGTGGAGCCGGTTTAGTAAGTATTATTAATGAAGGTAAAATTGGCAATGCTAAAGTGGGAAAAGGGGAGTGGTTAATTATTGAAGCCGACGAAAGCGATGGGTCCATCGTAAAATACCATCCCGAAATTGGTTTGCTGTTAAACATTGATAAAGACCATCAGGAAATTGATGAGTTAATGGATATTTTTTCAATCTTCAAAAAAAATACTACGGGAAAGTTTGTCGTAAACGCATCAAATAACTTAGCAAAATCACTTTCTGATAATCCGCAAAACGATTTTTCTTCAGATGAAAATAGTGCCGCTTTTAAAGCGACAAATCTTGTACAAAATGGAATGAATATCAATTTCAACATTAATGATATTCCCTTTTATTTAAAAACAATTGGTAAGCATAATATGGAAAATGCGCTTGCCGCGGCTACTGTTGCAAGCCTTATTGGTATTCCATTGGAACAGTCAGCAAAAGGGTTAGCGCAATACGAAGGAATTTACAGAAGACACCAATTATTGGGCGAAAAGAATGGAGTAACAGTAATTGATGACTATGCACATAACCCTGCAAAATGCGCAGCATCAATTCGTGCATGCCAACCAATAGCACCAAAAGTAATTGCATGGTTCCAACCTCACGGTTATGGACCAACACGATTTTTAAAAAATGATTTCATCAAAGAAATTGCTGAATCGCTAAGACCAAACGACGAAATTTGGATGAGCGAAATTTTTTATGCAGGGGGAACCGCCGTTAAAGACATTTCTGCCAATGATTTAATAGTTGAAATAAGTAACCTTGGTAAAAATGCATTTTTTGTAGAAGACAGAAATGATTTGTTACAACAATTAAAACCGCATTTTACAGATGACTGTGTTTTGCTTTTAATGGGAGCTAGGGACCCTGAGTTAGAATTTTTTAGTAAAAATATTTACAAGCAATTATAGCCGCATGCACAATGAAACCCTCTTTATAAACATAGCTAAACTTATAAATGTAAGGTCGACTAATGAGTTGGTAAGAGGAGCTAATCTTGCGATATTGCCAATATTAGAAGATGCCTTTTTGTTGATAGAAGATGGTATAATAGCTGACTTCGGTCCTATGTTTGAACTGGAAATAAAAGTGCCGACACTTCCAAAGAATGTGATAGATGCAACAGGTCAATTTATACTGCCTTGTTGGTGCGATAGCCATACCCACATTGTATTTGCAGGCAGTAGAGAAAATGAATTTATCGCTAAGATAAAAGGAGAGAGCTATGCAGAAATTGCAGCAAAAGGCGGAGGAGTTTTAAACTCTGCCAAAAAATTAAATGAAGCTACTGAAGATGAATTGTTTAATGCTGCTATGGTGAGGTTAAAAGAAATTGCACTACTTGGAACTGGTACAGTCGAAATAAAAAGTGGCTATGGATTATCTGTTGAAGGTGAACTTAAAATGCTGCGTGTTATTAAACGATTAAAAGAAAATTCAGATCTATTAATTCAAGCTACTTTCTTAGCTGCGCATGCTTACCCCGCCGAGTATACAGAAAATCACAGGGGCTATATAGATTGTATAATAAACGAGATGTTGCCGGTTATTGCAAAAGAAAAGTTGGCAGACTTCATTGATGTGTTTTGTGAAACGGGCTTTTTTTCGCCCGAAGAAATGGAAGAAATTTGTATTGCAGGAGCAGCCGTTGGTTTACCACCCAAATTGCATGTAAACCAAATAAGCAGTATTGGTG
>JANOTH010000245.1:0-16299 GCA_031416275.1 Ferruginibacter sp.
CAATGGTTACAAATGTGATTATCGCAACATAAACTTGTACTCTAACTGCATTCTCTGAATGCCCCCAAAATGACTTTACTTTTAAATGTTGTTTTATCCATTTAAAGAACAATTCTATTTTCCATCGATGCTTGTAAAGCATTGCTATTTGTAATGGAGTTATTTCAAAATTGTTGGTTAAAAAGATAAATTGCTTATCGCTTTCTTTATCATAATATTTTACTCTTCTCAATTTGTCTGGATATTCTTTGGCCGCATAATAGTTTACAAGTTTTATGGTTTGGTCATATAAAACACCTGTGGTTTTGTCTACTTTGGCTGAGTATATTCTTTTGCATTTCATGTTGGCTTTAGCTCTTGTAACAAAATAAGCTTCCTGACTATTTATACTGAACAATCGCAAATAATCAACAAAACCTCTATCCATTATATAGAATCCTTTTGGCTCAAAAATGATTAAGTCAAGTACATTCACTTCATGCACTTTCCCGTCTGTAATGTTTACGTAGCAAGGGATTTCAGTTTTTAAATCTAAAACAGTATGCAGCTTTATTGCTCCTTTATGTTTCCTAAATTTTGCCCACCAGAATATTTCTAAACATAAATCAATGGTGGTGGTATCAACTCCATAAATAGCATTAAACTCAAAATCAACAAAGGCTTCGTTTGGTAAAATGTTTTTTCTTGCCTCTGCAATTAAATAGTAAGCAAAATCTGCAAAAATTTTCCAATCTCTCTTTTCATTTGCATGGGCTAAATTAGATTTTGAAATACTGTTGCCAATACCAAGGTGATACCATTTGTGCTTTTGGGTTTGCAAGCATAAAACCAAATCACTTAAACTTTCTCTATTCGACAACTGTCCAAACATTAAACAAAGCAATTGATGCCAACAAGTGTATTCTTTTACTTTATAATTTCCATTATAACGTTCAATACATTTATTAAATTCATTAAAATTCAAAAATGAAACAACTTGAGCAAAAACATATTTACCTGTATTCATCTTTCAATTTATACTTAGATAAATTGAAATCGTTTGAACGCTAAATTCCGCTACAATGCTTTAATATCAATATATTCAAAGAACTTAAATTTGCATCTTTAGGACGCTTGTGAGGAATTAATTAAAATGAAGACTTGTAAGTTAAGAGTTAGTTAAACAGAATTTATCTTTTTTAATTTTTGACTATTGACTATTTATCATTGACAATTCACATCAGCCATACAACTCCGAGTGTACCGCTTTTCTATCGTAGCCTAAGTTTACAATTCTAAGCTTTGCTTCATCTATCATTGCACGCCAGCCACAAAGCATAAAATTTGCAGGTGGGTTGTTTTTAGCTTTTAGAATATTCTCGTATACTTCATGTACATATCCATTTGCGCCATCCCATTGCTCACGGCTAAGTGTAGGAATATAATGGAAACCCGGCGTTGAATCGCTGAGTGCTTTTAATTCTTCAAAGTATAATAGATCAGCTTTTGTGCGGCAACCAAACAAGAGGTAAATATTTTTGTGAGATAAGCTGTGTAATTTTATAAAGTTCGACATGCTTCTAAAAGGCGCAATGCCAGTACCTGTACAGATTAGAAATAGATCATGTTCAAGTGCATGCTCATTTAATGTAAACACGCCCACAGGTCCACGAAGTGTTAGTTGTGAACCTTCTTTTATTTCATTAAAAAGATAAGTAGTTCCTGCACCACCCTCTAATAATACGATGCATAATTCAAACACATTACTGCCATCGGGCCAGCTCGCAATGGAATAACTTCTCAGCCGTTTATTGGGCTTTTCATGGATAGGTAAATCCAATGTTACAAATTGGCCTGGCTGAAAATCGAACGCAGTGGCATCTGGCATTTGTATAAAAAACCGGCGTGTGTTATATGTTTGCTGTTCAATTTTTATTACAGTTGCTGTTTGCCAAGGTTGTAGCATAATTAAAGTTTACTCTAAGTTATGGTTAATTGGCAAACTAGAAAATTGATCTATCGGAAATTTTAGGTAGCGAATTGAGGAGTTTAGTATCTGGTTAGATAAAAATTGGACTTTCTTAAATTTAAGAATTTTACCTTTGCGCCAGAATATGAATGCAGATGTGTTGATGAGTATGTACAAGAATGACCCCCGCAGTTTTAAAATTGTGGATGGCATTACATTGGGTAAACCGCAGCAACTGCACTTAAAAGGCCTAAACGGAAGTGCTTCTCAATTCATTTTAGCGGCTGTTCATGCCAACGATTCGGCTTCCCAATTAAACCATCTTGTTATTTTAAGAGATGCAGAAGAGGCAGCCTATTTTCACAATTCATTAGAAAATATTACCGGCGCATTAGATGTATTCTATTTCCCTTCTTCTTTTAAAAATAAAAAAAATTACCAGCTTTTAAACAGCAGTCATGTAATGCTTCGTACGGAAGCTTTGACAAAAATTACGCAAGCAAAGAACTTATCGCAGGCGAAGAAAATTGTAGTTACTTATCCTGAAGCAATTTTTGAAAAAGTTGTGTTATCAAAAACATTATCGGAAAATATCATCAGCATAAAACAGGCTGATGAGTTGGATGTAAATACCATGCTACAGCGGTTTATAGAGCACGGCTTTTCCAAAACAGATTTTGTGTATGAGCCCGGACAGTTTGCTATTCGTGGTGGTATACTTGATATTTATTCTTTCGGAAACGAAAAGCCTTACCGTATTGAATTGTTTGGAAACGAGGTAGACAGCATCCGCATTTTTGACCCTGAAACACAGCTGAGTGAAAGGAAATTGTTGCAGGTAAATATTATTCCGAATGTAGAGACACAGTTTGAAACAGGAGAGAAAGTTTCGTTGATAGAATTTTTACCAGAGAATACGGTGGTGTGGATGGAAGACTGGGAATTTATTAAAGAAAAAATTGAAGATGAAACAGATGGCGTTTCGCTTTTTACATTTAAAGAAATAGATGAAAATGCGACCGACAATTTATATGTAAAAGATTTAAATGCAAATGATTTCGTAAATGCACAAACGCTGGAAGTTGAGATTAAGGAAAGGCATATTATAGAGATTGGTAAGAAGGCTTACTTCTTTGACCACAGACGACGGACGACGGACAACAGCCAAAAATCTTCGCCCTTTTCTTCTCCTTTTCCTCCCCCTGCGGGGGAGATAGAGGGGGCCACCAAACCCCAACCTTCCTTCAACCGCCAGTTCGATTTACTAATTAAGAATTTGCAGGAGTTTGAAAAGAAAGATTATAACATTTTCATCTTTGCCGATAATGCTAAACAGCTGGAAAGACTTCACAGTATTTTCACGGATCTGAAAGCTGAAATACAAATTACGCCAATACCTTTTTCTATAAATGAAGGGTTTATTGATGATGATTTAAAATTAGTTTGTTATACCGATCACCAGATATTTCAACGCTACCATAAATACAAAGTAAAACAGGCTTTCAGTAAAAACAAAGCACTTACTTTAAAAACATTGCGGGAGTTACAGCCCGGAGATTATGTGAGCCATATAGACCATGGAGTAGGCGTTTACAGTGGATTACAGAAGATAGATGCCAACGGAAAAATGCAGGAGGCAGTGCGCATTCAATATAAAGATGGCGATTTGTTGTATGTAAATATTTCATCCCTGCATAAGATAAGTAAGTACAGCGGCAAGGAAGGAAGCATACCCAAAATGAATAAACTGGGTAGTGATGTGTGGGCAAAATTAAAAGACAAAACAAAGAAGCAGGTTAAAGATATTGCTACAGATCTTATAAAATTATATGCACAGCGTAAAAGCCTTGAAGGTTTTTCTCACAGTCCGGATAATTACATGCAAACAGAGTTGGAAGCCAGCTTTATTTATGAAGACACACCTGACCAGGCAAAGGCAAGTGAAGATGTAAAAAGGGATATGGAAAAGCCAATTCCAATGGATAGGTTGGTGTGTGGCGATGTTGGTTTTGGTAAAACAGAAATTGCCATTCGTGCCGCATTTAAAACAGTTTGCGATGGAAAGCAAGCGGCGATATTGGTACCTACAACCATATTAGCGTACCAGCATTACAAAACGTTTAGCGATCGGCTTAAAGATTTTCCTGTAACGGTCGATTTTGTAAACCGATTTAAAACGGCCAAGCAAAAAAAGGACACATTTACGAAATTAAAAGAAGGTAAAATAGATATCATCATTGGTACTCATGGATTGCTTGGTAAAGATGTACAGTTTAAAAACCTCGGCATCATGATCATTGATGAAGAGCAAAAATTTGGTGTAGCTGCAAAGGAAAAATTAAAAACGTTGCGTACAACTGTTGATTCACTCACATTGACAGCAACGCCTATTCCACGCACATTACAGTTTAGTTTGATGGGTGCAAGAGATTTAAGTATCATAAACACGCCGCCACCAAACAGACAGCCGATACAAACAGAAGTACAAGTGTTTAATGAAGATGCCATACGAGATATTATTTATTATGAAGTTGAAAGAGGTGGCCAAGTTTTCTTTATTCATAATCGAGTAAAAGATTTGGCGCAAATGAAGGGTTTGATACAGGGGTTATGTCCAGATGTGAGCATTGCGTTTGCACACGGGCAAATGAATGGCGACCAGTTGGAAGATACCATCCTCGATTTTATGGACAAAAAATATGATGTGCTTGTGTGTACAAATATTGTGGAGAGTGGCGTGGATATTCCGAATGTAAATACGATCATTGTAAACAATGCACACCAGTTTGGGCTCAGCGATTTGCACCAGTTGCGTGGGCGTGTAGGCCGCAGCAATAAAAAAGCTTTCTGCTATTTGCTTGCTCCGCCCATGAGTACATTGCCAACTGACAGTCGAAAAAGATTGAGCACATTAGAGCAATACAGTGACCTTGGCAGTGGTTTTCAAATTGCCATGCGTGACCTTGATATACGTGGCGCAGGTAATATGCTCGGTGGTGAGCAAAGTGGCTTTATTGCAGAGATTGGTTTTGAAATGTACCAGAAAATTTTGGACGAAGCCGTGAAGGAATTAAAGCGAAATGAGTTTAGAGATTTGTTTAAAGAAGAGATACAGCAGCAGGATGATTTTGTAAAAGACTGTTCTATTGACACTGATTTGGAAATTTTAATACCGGATAGTTATGTAGAAAGTATTACTGAAAGATTATCGCTGTACAGCAGGTTAGATAATTGTGATACCGAAGAAGATCTTGTAGCTTTTCATGCAGAAATGCAGGATAGATTTGGCCCCATACCTGCGCAGGTAGAAGATTTATTTACAACCGTTCGTTGCCGAAAAATGGCGGTATTACTTGGGTTTGAGAGGATGTTTTTAAAGAACGAAGTATTGAAATGTTTTTTTGTGAGCAACCCTGAATCACCGTATTTTCAAAGTGAAACGTTTAACAAAGTGCTGCTGTTTTTGCAAAAAGGAACCAACAAAGCAAAGCTAAAACAGGTAGGCAAAAATGGGATACTAGTTGTAGAAGACATTAAAACTATGACGAGCATGTATAAGTTTTTGGATAAGGCACTCGCATTCCAAAAGCTTGATTAGCATAAAAAGAAAAGCAGCCCCAACAGAGCTGCTTACTTTTGTCTAAAATAATTGTCTAGTATCTTTTGTACTACCAGCCTTTTTTAGCTACACCATCTTTTACAGCTTCTAAAGCTCTTGCTTCGCCTAGCATAGTAGTCATTTTATTTCCTTTACCGTCGTTGCCTTGAGCCATGTAGCCACCACGAGATGTTTTGGTAATCACTGCATCTTGCATTTCAACATTTTTTTCTTTCGTCTTCATGCAATACGCTGTTAATTTTCCTGCCATGTTAATTAAGTTTATGGTTAGTAATAATGGGTTTGAAGCTAATCTTCACATTAAAACTAGTGAATTAATCGGTTTTACCAAAAAAAGTTATAGCACAAGGACTTAACAACTGTTAGATTAATACAAGTGACATATAATATTTTTAGTCACATAAATAATTCTACATCCACACTGTCATCAAATACCGCTTATAATTTTTTCCATCTTTTTAGTAACAATTTGTTAATTATTAGATAAAAAGTTTTATTTTGGTAGATAGATGTAAATGGAAATTAGGCATTTTTAAACCAACTTGTTATGATAAAATTTTTTACTAAGATAATAGTTTACCTATTGTTCTTATTCCCAACTATTGCAAATGCGCAGTCAACAATCTCGGGTAAAATTATTAACGATAAAAATAGTCCTATAATTGGCGCTACTGTTTTTGTTAAAGGAAATGGTACCCAAACTAATGGATCGGGGGGCTTTACAATTGTAGCTAGTAAAGGAGATAAATTAACGGTTACATCGGTTGGCTATGCTTCAAAAACTATTACTATAGGGAGTGAATCGAATATAGTTATTGAGATGGAAGATGCGAGTATTAAGCTTGAAGAGGTGGAAATTGTCACTGCAATGGATATTAAACGTAATCCGAAAGAATTAGGCTACTCGGTTCAAAAAGTAGATGGCAAAGAAATTCAGGAAACCCAAAGAGACAATTTTTTAAACAGCCTTCAAGGTAGAGTAGCCGGAGCTACCGTTACCTCAACATCAGGAAGCCCGGGTGCTTCTTCAAGTATTGTGCTAAGAGGTTTTAACTCTTTGTCATTAAGTAATCAACCACTTTTTGTTATTGATGGTGTTTTGGTAGATAATCAAACTGTAGATGAAAATTCCAATGGTGGCTCTGGTGTAGGTCTTGTAGAAAGAGGAGCAGGACTAACAAGTACCAATAACAGAAATTCGGATTATAATAACCGGATTTCTGATATTAACCCAAATGATATCGAATCTGTAACTGTTTTAAAAGGGCCTGAAGCAACTGCACTTTATGGTAGCCAAGCAAGTTCAGGTGCTATCATTATTACAACTAGAAAATCGAAAACGAACAAATTAGGAATTCAATATGATAACAGTTTTAGGGTACAAAAGCTTACTAGATTTCCTGAGATTTTTGATGGTTTCTCTAATGGAGTAAACGGAGATTCTGCAAGTTTGTTTCGTTATTTTGGACCCGCTTATGGCCCAAATACAAAAAAGTTTGACAATAAAGCAACTTTTTTTAGAACAGGACTTTCACAAACCCATAATCTTGGAGTAGACTTTGGTTTTAAAGAGTCAAAGTTTAGGTTATCGAGCAGCTATCTTACACAACAAGGTGTAATCCCCACTAACGACTATAAAAGAATTAATGTAAAATTATCTAACACTACAAAATTCAACAAGTATATAGATGTATCTCCATCTGTAGCTTATACAAGAACTGACAACAATAAAGTACTTAGAAGTGCGGGTGGTTTTCTATTAGCACTTCTTGCATGGCCTACAACAAATGATATTGGTGCATCTCAGGGAGATAACGCAAGTAAAATACCTTTATTTAGTGCTAACCCAAATTCTGATTTTGATAACCCTTTGTTCAACGTTAATAACAACAAAAACAAAGAAACTACTGACAGGGCAAATTTATCGCTCGGGGTAAATCTTCATCCTTTTAAAGGACTCGATATTGCAGGAAGATTTGGATATGAAAAGTACAGTACTGATGCTTATTTGAGGTACCATCCATTGTCGTATTACATATCGGCAGGCGTTGGCGGTATTCAAGATAATTTTAATAGAAAGTACAACGGTTATAATCATACAATTACTGCTACGGGAAGAAAAACCATTGCTAAGAATTTTAATTTTAGGTTAATGGGTGGTACCATGTGGCAAGATTATGAGACTGAAATGTATGCTGTATCAGGAAACTTTATTGTTGATTCTATTAGAAATGGAAGAATGTATAAAGGAGGAAATATATTGTCAAATGCAGACTATAATAATTTGCCAGGCCCTGCAGATAGCAATGCTACACGAGTATCGAGCCGCCAACGATTATTAAGAAATGTAATAGGTGAATACAACCAGTCAAGACTTCGTCAGTTTGCATACTTTGGCGAGTTTGCTTTCAATTATAAAAATTTGGTTTTCTTAAATTATACACAGCGTTTTGAAGAAGCCTCTACTTTGCCACAAAAAAACAGAAAGTTTAATTACCCAGGAGGTAGTGTGAGTGTAATTGCAACAGATATATTTCCAGTTCTTAAAAAGGGAAACGTACTTAATTATTTAAAATTACGTGGATCATTAGCAGGTACAGCTAGGTTAAATTCACCATATTCTACGCAGTCAGTATTTGTAAATAATCTAGCAAGTGGTGGTGGTTTTTCTTATGGTTTTTTTAATAACAATCCTGAATTGCTTCCTGAAAAGCAAAAGACTTTTGAAGTAGGTACCGAAATGCGTTTTGCAGCTAATAGGTTAACAATTGACGCCAGCTATTATAACACGCTAAACAAAGGGCAGATAATAGAAAACTTCAGATTGAGTTATGGTACCGGCTTTGTATTAAATACACAGAATGCAGGAAGTACAAGAAACAGGGGGGTAGAAGTAACCCTAAATGCCATCCTTGTAAAAAAGCAAAATCTTAATTGGAGTACACAGTTTAATTTTAATAAGCAACGCAATAAAATTATTGAATTGCCTAAGAATGTTTCGTTGTACTATCTATCAGATGCTAATGCTTTTGCTAATGCTGCCACAGGAGTTGTGCTTAATGGTACTACCACTACTATTTCTGGTTTTGGATATGCAAGAAACAATAGAGGTGATATGTTGGTTAATCCTTTAACGGGATTGCCTGTTATTGACGGAACCCAAAGAGTGCGAGGAGATAGATTACCTGACTTTACTTTAGGATGGAACAACAATATCAGATATAAGAATTGGGCTTTGAGCTTTTTATGGGATATAAAGGTTGGAGGTGATATTTATAATGGAAACAACCAATATTTAACTACGATAGGCCGAAGCAAATTTACAGCTGACAGGCTAACGCCAAGAGTTGTAAAAGGTGTGTTACAGGATGGATTAGAAAATACTGCTAACCCAACAACAAACACCATTGAGGTAATACCTTATAACAACGAAAACTACTACCGTCTTTTGCCTGAAGAAGAATTTATTGAGAAAGATGTAAACTGGTTTAGGCTACGAGATATTACACTTAAACATGATTTTAATAAAAATATTTATAGTAAAATAAAAGGCCTTAAAGGATTAGGTTTATTCTTAACAGCAAACGATGTATTATTATTTACCAATTACTCGGGCGCTGATCCATCTGTAAATGTAAATACAGCGGGAACTCGTGGCGTTGGAAGTTTTGGCTTTGACTATGGAACATTACCTGCGCAATTAAGTTTAAACGTTGGTATTAGAGCTTCTTTTTAAAAACAAAAAAGTAAAAAAAATGAAAAAAAATAATTTATATCCTTTCGCATTATTGCTAAGCTCTTTGTTTATTTTAAATGCTTGTAGTAAAAAGATAGAGGAAGTATATGCAAATCCTAATGCTAACGTCAGGCAGCCTATAGAATTAATTTTACCAAATATTATTTCTAATATGTGTATAAGCTTTACAGCACAGGGTAGCAATTATGGTCCCCAAAATGATGGGCAGTATGTAGGTAGGTATGTACAATTTTGGGCAACAAACACTGCTTTTAATCAATACGACCAAATGGGTCAAACTACCACTAATAGTACAGCCGCAGTTTCAGATATTGGCGGTAGCCAATGGGCAAGTCATTATTACGGCATGGGTCAAAATTTAAGCAAAGTAATAGAATTTGGTACTGAAGAAAAAAAGTGGGATTATGTAGGTGCAGCTTACGCTATGAGAGCTTTTGGTTGGTTAGGCGTTACAGATATGCACGGCGAGGCAATATTAAAAGATGCCTTCAATACCAGTTTATTAATTTTTAAGTATGATACACAGCAAGAGATTTATGAAGAGGTAAAAAGAAATTGTCGCTTGGCAATCGCAAATTTAAGTAAAACAGGAGACGGTGTAAGTTCGTCGAATTTAGCCAAGGGCGCTACATTTATAACCAACCAAGGCGATGTAGAAAAATGGAAAAAATTTACATATGCTATTATGGCAAGGGTATTTCACCGTACTACAAATAAAGCAAGTTATCAGGCAGATTCTGTAATATTTTATGCAAACTTAGCAGCAAATACCAACGCTGATAATACTTCAATTTTATTTGCCGGCGGCAGTACATCTTCTACAAATAGTTTTTATGGTCCATTTAGAGGTAACATAGGGACCTTCCGTCAAACAAGATTCGTGGCTGATTTAATGAGTGGCGTTAATAACTCTTTTTTGGGAGTTGCAGACCCTAGAGCATGGTACATTTTAAGAGAAAATACAAATGGCACTTTTAAAGGAGTTAGACCAGGTATAGGTTCTCCCGATGGGTTACCTACAAATGACGTTCCGCAAAATTTCTTTGGCGGAGCTGGTACTACAGTAACAGGCAGTAATGCTACGGCACGATATATTTTTAAGGATGCCATGCCATGGCCTTTAGTTACTGCCTCAGAAATGCAGTTCTTAAAAGCTGAAGCATATTACAGAAAAGGAAATAAAGCACAAGCATTAGCTGCGTATACGAATGGTATAAGTTTAAATATTGACATGCTTGTAAGTGAATATGGTACTTCTGTACCGGCTACAAGGGTTATAACTCCGGCACAGAAAGCTGCTTTTTTAGCAAACCCTGCAGTGGTACCATCAGAGGCTAATTTTAATCTCTCTAACATTATGTTGCAAAAATATATTGCACTTTATGGACATGGATTTATGGAGACATGGGCCGATATGAGAAGATTTCATTACGTTGATTTTGAAGCAGGAACTACTAGGCAGGTGTATACCGATTTTGCTCCGCCTTCAGGCTCCAATTTATTTGCAAATAATAATGGAAAACTTATTTATAGAGTAAGACCAAGATACAACTCTGAATTTTTGTATAATATAGATGCGTTAACCACTATTGGTGCGCTTGCCTTAGATTTTCACACCAAAGAACAATGGTTTTCACAACCTTAACTTTTAATATTACAACATGAAATATTTTATTCCTTTAAGTTTATTAGTTACAATTTTCTTATCCTCGTGCGACAGGAGAAAAGAAGATGTAATTCAAACTACAAATTCTAATTCTAACTCGCTTTTCAAATTTGTAAATGCATATACTTCATTAACTCCTTCCGGTGCAGCTACACCTTCGGGACCCGCCGTAGATATTTATGCTGATAACAAGAAAATTAATGCCGGAGCAATTGCATACGGGTCGGTATTTCCTACTCCCGCAGGTTATGCCTCACTACCAATAGCACTTGGTGGCGCCCAAACTAATATTAAAGTTGTTTTAAATAGAGCAGGAGTAAGTAGCCCTAACACTGATATCTTGTATCAGGCAAATTATAATTTTGGTTTCGGTAGTCATACCACCATGTACCTTGTAGATACTTTACCATATACAAACCCATCGAGCCCAATCATATTTTCTACTGAGGAGGATATAACAGCTCCTAAAAGTGAATTTCTTAAAATCCGTTTTGCTAATATGATTCCAAGTACAGATACATTAGAAGTTTTTTCAAAAAATTTACAAACTGTTATTTTACCTGGCACTTTATTTAAAAGATCAACCAATTTTTTTGAAATGCCCGTGCAAAGAAGAAATGATACGCTGCAATTACGTAGAGTCGGAACATCATTGGTGCTAGCAGAATTAAGAGCCTTTAATCCTACTTCAGAAAGAGTTTACACAGTATATAGTCGAGGTCAAATCGGCGCTGCTACCGGTACACGAGCAAGAACATTAGCATCGTTTACAAACAAATAAGCTTTTAAAATGAAAGCGGCTGCATCTTAATTATGATGCAGCCGCTTTTTTATATACAGAACGTTTTACCCAATCAACTTTTCCACAAGCCCATTAACCTCACTCAATGCAATTCTTTCCTGCCTCATATCATCTCTATAACGAATGGTAACGGTGTTATCTTCTTTTGTTTGGTGATCTATTGTTACGCAGAATGGCGTGCCTATAGCATCCATGCGGCGATAGCGTTTTCCTATTGCATCTTTCTCTTCATAAAAGCAATGAAAATGTTGCTTGCATTCGCTCATTAATTCTTTTGCAATTTCGGGTAAGCCATCTTTTTTAAGCAGCGGTAAAATAGCCAGTTTTGTAGGCGCAAGTTTAGCAGGTATTTTCAAAACCACACGGCTATCGTCAGTACCATCATCTTTTTTCCAGGTTTCATTTTGGTATGCAAGACTAAGAATGGTCAAGAACAAACGATCCAATCCTACAGAAGTTTCCACAACATAAGGGGTGTAATTTCCGTGTGGTTTTCCTTCTTCATTTAAGTCATTATCAAAATACTGTATTTTCTTTTTGCTGAAAGTGGCGTGTTGCGTAAGGTCAAAATCTGTTCGGCTGTGTATGCCCTCCAATTCCTTCCAGCCAAATGGAAATTCAAATTCAATATCCAGCGCCATATCTGCATAATGCGCCAATTTTATATGATCGTGAAAACGCAATTTCTCTGTAGGAATACCAATACTTTCATGCCATTGTCTGCGGGTATCTTTCCAGTAATCGTACCATTGCTTTTGCGAGCCGGGGCGCACAAAAAACTGCATTTCCATTTGTTCAAATTCCCGCATTCTAAAAATAAACTGGCGGGCTACAATTTCGTTTCTAAAAGCCTTGCCCGTTTGTGCAATACCAAAGGGTATTTTCATGCGACCACTTTTTTGCACATTTAAAAAGTTTACAAAAATCCCTTGTGCAGTTTCTGGGCGCAAATAAATGGTATCAGCCTCGCCTGCTATGGCACCTATTTTTGTGTTGAACATCAAATTAAATTCTCTGATGTCTGTCCAGTTGCAAGTTTTGCTTATGCCACATTTTATATTGTTGTCTTCAATTAATTTTTTAAGTCCTGCATAATCCGTTGCAGCAAGTAACGCATCCATATTTGCTAAGAGCTCCTTTGCCGACTGTTCATTGCCTACTGCCAATTGCTCTGCATGGCCTTCAATCAAATGATCTACTCTGTATCTTTTATTGCTGTCTTTGTTGTCAATCATTGGGTCACTAAAACTATCCACATGTCCGCTTGCCTTCCATACGGTGGGGTGCATAAAAATAGCTGCGTCAATCCCTACAATATTGTCGTGCAATTGGGTCATGCTTTTCCACCATGCATCACGCAGGTTTTTCTTTAATTGTGCTCCCATTTGCCCATAATCGTATACAGCAGCTAAGCCATCATATAACTCACTGCTTTGAAAAATGTACCCGTATTCTTTACAATGCGAAATTATTTCCGCAAAATTGTTTGCCTCGTTTGCCATAGCTGCAAATATAAAGATTGATAAGCGGCTCATAAAATATGCTGCGCATTTTTATGAGCCGGGCGAAAACACAGCTATGCGCAGCTTCATTGGCAATTAGGATTTGTTGCTTTTTTCTTTTGGGGGAAAAAGAAAAGAGGAACCATATTTCGTCTTCAGCGCTATTTTTAGCTTTTATTGTGTTGTCAATTTTATTGGTAATCCCAATGATACTTTAATGTTTAAACATTATACTAAGCTTGTAATTTTAAAAATTTACTTTTGCAGCCAATAAAAATCTATCGAATATGTCTCAATTATTTTCTCCCTTTACCATAAAAAATACAACGTTTAAAAATAGAATTGTTGTATCACCTATGTGTCAATATTCATCTGTAGATGGGTTTGCAAACGATTGGCATTTAGTTCATTTGGGCACAAGAGCAGTTGGTGGCGCAGGGTTGGTGTTTAGCGAAGCTGCAGCAGTTTCACCGGAAGGCAGAATTACGCCAGATGATTTAGGAATATGGAAAGATGAACATGTGGAATTTTTAAAGCGGATCACAACTTTTATTGAAGAGCAGGGGAGTATAGCAGGTGTTCAATTGGCACACGCAGGCCGCAAGGCAAGCCACAGTAGTGCTTGGAAAGGTGCAAAAGCACTTGTTGATTCACCGGATGCTTGGCAGACATTGGCACCGAGCGATATCCCTTATGCTCCAACAGATCCCCTGCCAAAAGAAATGACGATTGCTGAAATAAAGCAATGTGTAACAGATTTTGAAAATGCGGCAAAACGTTCTTTAGCAGCAGGTTTTAAAGTAATTGAAATTCATGCAGCGCATGGGTATTTAATCAATGAGTTTTTATCTCCGCTTAGTAACAAACGCAGTGATGATTACGGTGGAAGTTTTGAAAATAGAATTCGAATTTTATTGGAAATTGTTACAGCTACTAGGGAAGTTATTGGCAACGACGTTCCATTGTTTGTCCGCATTTCTGCAACCGATTGGGTTGAAGGTGGCTGGACCATAGAAGATTCAATAAAACTTTGTACAATATTAAGAGCCGCATCTGTTGATTTAATAGATTGCTCTACCGGTGGTAATTCACGTGAACAGAAAATCCCTGTAGCACCTTTGTACCAAGTAACATTTGCTGAACAAATAAAAAATGAATGCAGTATTGCAACAGGTGCAGTTGGCATGATAACTACTGCTGAAGAGGCAGAAGGCATTTTACAAAATAACCGGGCAGATTTAATTTTTATTGCCCGTGAGTTATTGCGTAATCCATACTTTCCATTGAATGCAGCAAAAACTTTGAAAGACGATATTACATGGCCTAAACAATATGACAGAGCAAAGTAAATTAAAAATGGTTCGAATTTTTCGAACCATTTTTTTGTAAACTAGATTTCTTCGTCACGAATATTTTTCTTTGGCTCTTCCAATTTTCCTCGTTTGTAAATAATAAGTCCGTTTAAAAAATTTCTTAAAACTTGGTCCTGCGCCTCAACATATCCCGGATGATCTGGACTGCGAAAAAAATCTCCAAGTGCGCCTTTCGTTATTTCAAAATCTACCAAAGAAAGAATTTCGATAATATCATCGTTGCGCAGCGAGAGTGCAACCCGCAATTTTTTAAGTATATCGTTGTTGTCCATAAATGTTTAATTAAAATATTTACTTTTAAGCTAAAGGTATTACTTTAAATATTTAGCTATTAATCAAGCCACAAATTCTAACGTATTTTGAAAGCAGTTTTACAAAGAGTTTCATCAGCATCGGTTAAAGTAGAACGAGAAATTATTTCTGAAATAAATACTGGGTTATTAATATTAGTAGGTATTGAAGATGCTGACAATTTAGAAGATATAACTTGGCTCTCAAACAAAATTGTAAATCTGCGCATTTTTGATGATGAAAATAAAATCCCGAATCTTTCGGTAAAAGAGATCTACGGAGAAATTATACTTGTTAGCCAATTTACGCTACATGCCTCTACAAAAAAAGGGAACCGTCCTTCTTACATAAAGGCTTCAAAAGCCGGTATTGCTTTGCCTTTATTTGAAAAATTATTTTTAAAAATAGAGCATGATTTAGGTAGGAAAATTCAAGGAGGTAAATTTGGTGCAGATATGAAAGTGGCTTTGGTAAACGACGGACCAATTACTATAATAATTGATACAAAAAACAAAGAATAAAGATGCAAGAAATTACATTATCGGAAGCACAGCAAAAGGTGGATATATGGATAAAAACCATAGGCGTTAAGTATTTTAGTGAATTAACTAATCTTGGTATTTTAATGGAAGAAGTTGGTGAACTCTCTCGCATTATGGTGCGCACTCATGGGGAACAATCGTTTAAAGAAAGTGATAAAAACTTCGATTTGGCTGATGAAATGGCTGATGTATTGTGGGTTTTAATTTGCCTTGCAAATCAAACTGGTGTAAACCTCACAGAAGCGCTGCATAAAAACATCAACAAAAAAACAGTTAGAGATGCAGAAAGGCATGTAAAAAATATTAAACTGATAGATAAGTAAAATTATTTAAAAAAATATACCCCTAAATGGGTATATGAACTTTCATTTTTATAGTCCATATTTGATTATTAATTGTTAGAGTGAGAATGGACATGTAATAATTGGTAAAGAAAACACGTTAGTACTAAAATATTAAAATAGTTAACATCAGCTATTAAAGATTGTTTTTCAACTGGGGATAGTTGCAATTACAAGCCGCCGCACTTTTTGCGGCGGTTTTATTTTTAATATAGGTTCCCTTATTTTAACTTAGATGTACGACCCGCAGAATATAATAAATAGGTACTTATCCTTTTTTAATTTAATTGCCTATTTCCTAAAATATACCCACTGGACGGTATATAAGTAAGCTTATAAATAATTCATTTTTGTGTTCTAAACTAAAAATTATGAAATATTTATTCTCCCTCCTTGTTTGCGTTCTCTTGGGCTTTGGTGCAATTGCTCAAAACAAAAGCGATTGGACAAAAAACTTT
>JANOTH010000246.1:0-11493 GCA_031416275.1 Ferruginibacter sp.
AAGATAACATAGGCAATATTTATCATCTTCAATTTTAGATATGCCGCAATAGCCATCTTTAAAATTATGCAATGCTATTACATCATCAGGAAAATTCATTTTTACATGGTATTTTATACCCACATAGTTATTTAGTCGAGAAGAAGTTTTGCTGATAAATGCCCGTTTCCATTTTACATCAAAATTGCTGCGTTTGCCCCATGAGCCTGCACATATTGTTGCATTAAAAACGCCTTTGTTTGTTTTAATTGTAAAGTAATTATTTTTAAAAGCTACATCTTCAGCTTTGCAGTTTTCCATAACAGATACACCAACAGAAACTGCAAGATCTCTCAGCAAAAAGTCAAGTTTAAAACGGCTAATGCCAAAACCGCCTAAATCTAGATCAGATTTTAGAGATTCGCCAATAGGAGAGGTTACCCAAAGTTTATTTATGAAAGCAACTTCGTAATCTTTTAAATTTACACCAATTTCATTTGTAAGAAAATTCCAGCTTTCCATGCTAATATACTCCCCACAAACTTTATGAAAAGGGTAGGCTTCTTTTTCAAATAAAACAACTGAATGCCCTTTGCGAGCTAATTGAATGGAGAGGTTTAGTCCAGCTAAGCCGCCACCAATTATGGCAACATCATATAGTTTTTTATCGCTCATTTTTTGCAGACAACAAGGTAGCGAAATGCCCATTTCCATTTTATGGTATAGTTGGAAATACCTGCTTTCGAAAAAAGCGTTTGCCAGTCTTTTTTTATAAAACTTCTGCTAACAGATATTGGTCCATCGTTCTTTACCATGTATGATTTTGAGAAAATAGAAGTAAGCAATTTGATAAGGTAGTAAGCGCCTGTACTACGTTGCAAGTCGTTTATAAAAAAACCTTTTTTACTGTTTTTATCCATCCATTGTAACATATAAATAAGTTGGTCGTCAGTAAAGTGATGGCAGAATAAGGAAGAGAAAACTACATCAGGCAGATCTTTAAAATATACTTTACTGTAATCGCTCGCTATCCAGTCAGCTTTTAATTCAGGATATTGCTTTGCAGCAAAATCAATACAAGCATCTTTTAGATCTATGCCAATAAAACTAGCATGACTTAATTTTTTTGAGATGGCTTTTAAATTATCGCCACCGCCGCAACCTATTTCGCAAACCACTATTGGATCATTATTCACTGTAGAAAAATAATTAATTCCATTAAGTGTAATTTTATGTCCACCAAGTAAAGTGTTAATGCTGTTAAGTTCCTGCATGCATAATTTTACATCTTCAAATGGAAGGTCATCTTTGTCGAGTATTTCTTTTTTATTGCTTCTGTTTTGTAAATTAATCATAAGTAGCAGTAAAGGTTTCCATAGTCAAACCTGGTCCAAACGCTGCGCCAAATACTACAGCATTCGCTTCTTCACTTATTTGCAGTTTATTCATAATTTTTTGAAGCACAAAAAGAATAGTGGGTGAGCTCATGTTGCCGTAGTCATTTAAAACCTCGTAGGATGGGGTAAAATCTTCTTTCGTCAGTTGTAAACTGTCTGCAATGGCTTGTAGTATTTTTTTACCGCCCGGGTGAATACACCAATTGGTTATATCTTGTTTTTTTCTGCCTGATTTAGCCAAAGCCGCAGTAACTAGTTTTTCAAAATCTGCTTTTATAAGTTCAGGTATATAGCCGCTTAACGTCATTAAAAAACCACTAGATGATAGCGACCACGACATGTCTTTTTTACCTTTAAAAATTACATCTGAGTAAAAATTTTCAATTCTTAGTCCTTTACCTACCTTATCTGCCTGCATCAACAATGCTGCACAACCGTCTGCAAAAAGCAAAGAAGATGTCAGGTTATCTACCGAAAATTCTTTTTGAAAATGAAGGGTGCAAAATTCAGTACACACCACTATCACATTTGCGTTGGGCGTACTATTGCAAAATGCATCTGCTATTTTCATTGCATGTATGGCAGCGTAGCAGCCCATAAAATTAACTGAGGTTCTTATGATGGTATGCGGAAGTTCCATTTTTTCCATCACTTGCAGATCAAGCCCTGGCGCACTCATACCTGTACAGCTTACTGTTATTAGGTGCGTAATTTCTTCTTTATTTATTTTTCCTTCTATACATTTCTCTATGGTTTCTGCTGACAGGTCTGGTGCAAACCGATCGTAGATAGCCATTCTATCGCCGATATTGGGTATATAATTCTCTTCCTTATCCGCCGTAAAAAAAGTTCTTGAATCTTCAGCAGTTGTAAAATCGGCAAGCACAGAATGCCTGTACTCTATACCACTCTGGCGGTATAAAAAACCTAGTTTTCTGGTATCAGCTTCACTGTTATTGTACACTTCATCAGCATAAGTAAACAAATCTTTTTGTGCATGCTTGTGTGCTGGTACGCCGGTAGCTATTGAAATAATCTTACTCAAAACTTTTCTTTTATGATCAAAATAATTATAAACGCTGCGTTGCTGCAAATAGCCGCTATCCAATTCATACGCATCGTATTTTTAAAATCTGCTGCAGCAATATCTATTCTTACTTTATTAAACCACCATAAAAAATAAATTAAAGCGGGAAACATACAAGCAAGTAAGATAAAGAATCGATCCAGCTCTAAGTTTGCTGCAAAGTAGTATCCAATTAATAACATCGCAATAAAGAACATAATGGTTGCTAATATAAAAGTGCCCTTGTACCCCATTAACATACTTATTGTTTTTACATTATCCGCTCTATCTTGTTTGTGTTGGTATAGCTGCGTAAGTGGATAAAAGCTACCAACAATAAGCGTACTACCAATAGCCGGAAGCCATGCTATAATTAAACTTTCATTTACGTTGCTTCCATTAGATACCATTGAATATACGATAGCACCTTGAAAAACGATTGCAATTAGGTAACTCGCAATCGGGTATTTTTTCAAACGTATTCGTCTATAACTATATGCCTTTGATGCTAAAATGTATAAAAGGAGTGATACAAAAAAATAAGTGTTTACAAAGGCAGCTGCTAATAATGCTGTTACATCAAGTAAAATGGTTGCATGGAACAGTTGTGTTGTTGGTTGTAGGGGCCTTTCAATGCATCCTATACTATCTTCATCTTTATCCATATAGCTATTGTAGCCATTGCTTGCAGGGTAAGCCAAAAAGTGTAGACTAATAAATACTAAAACTGCTTTATAAAGATCTATTTCATTAATCTGGCTAAGGGCAAACCAATAAATAGGCATTAAGAAAAAAGAAAATTTTATTCTTAATAATTGAATAGTGGAAGCTTCTAATTTAAAACCCATTTTATGTAATTTAAAATAAAATTGTTAATTATCTCATTACACAAGGGGAGGATTTAAAATGGTTGTAGTTTTAAATCAAACCGTAAAAATGAGAAAAATATTTATCATATCGCTACTATTAATTTCAACGATTTTAAATGCTCAAAATTTTGTGCCAATAGATGATGGCAGTAAACTGCACTTTGTAATAAAAAATTTGGGTATAAATACAGGCGGTGATTTTACAGGTTTAAAAGGTAAAATTATTTTTGATGCAAAAAATGTAAATACAAGCAGTTTCGATGTTACTGTGGCAGTTAAAACAATCGATACTGACAATGATAAGAGAGATGTGCATTTGAAAAAGAAGGAATATTTTGATGTAGCAACATATCCTACTATTAGATTGGTAAGTACAAAGATTTTAGGAGGGGAAGATTTAAAGCATTTTATTTTTAAAGGCAACCTTACCATTAAAAATATTACAAAGACAATTAGTTTTCCTTTCACTGCCGAAGGTAAACCCGGAGGGGCATTTTTTGTTGGATCTTTTGATATAAACAGAGTCGATTTTGGAGTTGGAAAAGAAAGTTTTAGCCTTTCAAATAAAATAAAAGTTACCCTAAGCGCTTTCGCAAAAACACAGCCTTAAAAAATAATAAGGATCAATGTGGCATAAATTTTTAATATTGCTTTCTAAAAATAATCATTGATAAAGCTGGTAAAAGTTTTTTTGTGGGGTTTAATGATAAGTTTTCTTGGTTCGTTGCCTTTAGGTACGCTAAATGTTGCAGCCATGCAGATTGGCATTTATGAAGGTGTAAGAAATGCTTTGTATTTTTCGTTTGGCTCGCTGCTTGTTGAAATGTTGTATGTAAGAATTTCGTTAATTGGTATAAACTGGTTGCAGAAGCAACATCGATTAATGAAAACAATGCAGTGGGTTACTTTTGGAATTATTTTGCTACTTGCTTTTGGTAGTTTTTATGCAGCTATAAAAACGGGTGAGGCAGGGCAAAGCGTAAACGCAAATCCCTACGAAAATATTAATGTAAGCCGGTTTTTACTTGGCGCTTTTGGCTGTGCAATTAACCCGATTGTAATTATTTTTTGGTTTGGATGGAGTACGGTACTATTCACAAAAAAAATATTGATACCCGTTAACAGTAATTACAACAGCTATATTGTTGGTATAGGTTTGGGCGCATTAGCAGGTAATTGCGTTTTTATTTTTGGAGGTAAATGGCTTGTAAATAGCATTGCCAACAGCCAACAATACCTCAATTGGGTTATAGGAAGTATTTTCGCCATAACAGCCATTATTCAATTAATAAAAAACATAAAGAGTAAATCGTTAGCGCAAAATATGGCAGATGTTGTCGAACAAGATATTGATTTGGTGAGCAGTAAGCAAGACCTTTAAAATCGGTGAGAAATTAGTTTTCCATTTCCACTGCCCATTTATCTCTTTCATCTGGACTTAACTTCCACGGCGCATAGTTGGTTTCAATATTTGTAAACATTCCATTCCACTCCTGCGGCGCATTGCTGTCTTCCATTATCAAACTGCGTCTCAACTCAACTATTATTTCAAGTGGGTTTATACTAACAGGGCAAGCTTCAACGCATGCATTACAGGTTGTACAGGCTCTCAGTTCTTCCACTGTAATATAATCGTTCAACAGAGTTTTTCCATCGTCAACAAACGAACCGTTTTTTTCGATGTTCTTTCCAACTTCCTGCAAACGATCTCTCGTATCCATCATTATTTTTCGAGGGCTCAAAAGTTTTCCGGTCATATGTGCAGGGCAGGCAGTCGAGCATCGTCCACATTCAGTACAGGAATATGCACCCATTAAATTTGTCCATTTTAAATCGAATATATCTTTAGCTCCAAACTTCATTGGTGCCGAAGCATTAGTAGGCGCAAGCTCAGGCTGCATCATGTATTTTACTTCATTTTGTACGCTAACCATGTTGTCCATTTCCCCCAACGGCTCAAGCCTTGCGTAGTAAGAATTAGGGAAAGCTAACGCAATATGAAGATGCTTGCTGTATGGCAAATAATTAAGAAAAATAAGGATACCTACAATGTGTAACCACCAACTTGTGCGTTCAATTGTAATTAATGATGTAGCAGAAAAATCATTAAATAGAGGAGCAATAAAGCCCGAAATAATAAAATTACCGGTTTCACTGTAATGTTCTGCACCTTTCAATTGAAGAGCTCTGTCTGTTGCGTTCATTAAAAGAAACAATGACATTAAAATAATTTCAACAACTAAAATTAAATTAGCATCTGTGCGTGGCCAACCATTAAGATCATTACTAATAAAACGTTTTAGTTTAATTACGTTTCTTCTTGCTAAAAAAACAACACAAACAGCCAAAACGCCAAATGCTAATATTTCAAAAAAGTTAATAGCTATTGTGTAAAGGCTCCCAAGTGTGCCTAAAAACAGCCTGTGTGTGCCAAGTAAACCATCAAGTAAAATTTCCAATACCTCAATATTTATAATAATAAAACCCGCATAAATAATAAAATGCATTATTGCAACAGGTTTATTTTTAAACATTTTTTTCTGTCCTAGTGCCAATAAAAACAAATTCCGCCACCGTAAATTTTTGTTGTCATTAACTTCCTCGGGTTTACCAAGAAAAATATTTTTTCTTATACGAATAATGTTTTTGGAAAATAACCAAACTGATGCGGCTAATAGAATTAAAAATATTATTTGTGGAATGTATTGCATATAAAATTTTATAATAGTAAAGTTAAATCAAATAACATTTAATGAGGTAAGATATGTAGCTGCCTGCAAAATTTTTCTCTTATTAACAAGGGTATTTTGTATTTTCATCAATTAAATTTTTATCGTTATATGGTTTTAAATGCTTTTTCCGCTGATAAAAAACTTCGCCGTATGGCGCTGGAGATTGCCGAACGCAACCACGGTTTAAATGAAATTGTAATTGTAGGCATTAAAGAGAACGGTATTTATATCGCTAAGAAAATTGAAGTGTATTTAAAACCAATTTTTAATGGTCAACTAAGAACAGTTGCTTTAACAATTAATAAAAAAAATCCTGCAGAATGCATTTTAAGTGAAACGGTTGAATTGAAGGGTAAATTAATTTTGCTTGTGGATGATGTTGCCAATAGTGGTAAAACCATGCTCTATGCCTTAAGGCCTTTGCTCTTAGAATTTCCTGCGCAAATACAAACATTAGCACTCGTTGAAAGAACGCATAAGTTGTTTCCAATTGCGCTTAACTACGTTGGGTTATCTGTTTCCACGACAGTGCAAGAGAATATTGTTGTGGCTGTTGACAATGGCGAGGTCACGGGAGCATACATTGCCTAATATATTTTTGTTAGTATCTATTTATCATGTGGTACACTATAAAAGGTTATCTTCATTCTCATAATGAGTAAAAAATTACTCATATTTTAACTATTATAATAGATATACGTAATGGGAGATTTATACCAAAATAGTTTATCTGTTTTTTTAGCCGAAGATGATGCAGATGACAGGTTTCTTTTTGAAGAAGCTTTGCTAGAGGTAAGAAGCGATGTTACTGTCACAATGGCTTCCAACGGCGTACAGTTAATGAGTGAATTAAAAAAGAATGTAGCTTCATCACCTTTTATTATATTTTTAGATTTGAATATGCCGCTAAAAAATGGATTGGAGTGTTTGGAAGAAATTAAAGGCAGTGCCCAACTAAAAAATATTCCAGTTGTAATATTCTCAACATCAACTCAAAAAGAAACAATCAACCAAGTTTATAAAAAAGGAGCAAATTACTATATATGCAAGCCTGATAATTTTCAAAATTTGAAGATTTTGCTTGGGAAAATATTCTCTCTTAATGCCAATGCCCTAAACCTACGACCAGCCCGCGAGAATTTTATAATAAGTGTTTAGCTGAAAATGATCGTTATTAATTCTGGCAAAAAATTTGTCTGTTTTATTGAAACGATTTTTTATGCAAGATTCACTTGACTCTAACAAAAAAAGGGAATTCGAAAAACTCCATCAAATTTTTAAAGATGACGTCACTGATGCTAAAGTGCAAAAGCATTTAGCTGACGAAACAGATATTATTACCGCTCAAGATATTTTTAATATCAAAACGGAGATGTCTCCTGCAACTGAAGAAGATTTTATAAAATCAGCACGAAGAGAAGGTTTTTCTGAAAGTGAGTTGGATGCTATTAAAAATGCAGGAAATTAAATTTTAAACCATTCTTTGAATATTCTAAAGAGGGTGTTGGAAATTTAAAAATATTTAAAATATTCAATGCCATTTTTATTCCTCTTTTATTGGTTTTAATTTTCGATAAATCAATATCCGGAGCAAAGTACCATTGCCTGGTACGTTGTATATCCGGTCTGGAAAAAGTAATATTTCCTTGTTTGTCTTTATCAAAATTTTCATTTGCCCCAAACAAGCCCTCTGCACCGGTACCTATAGACAATTGCAGCCAAGCAGGTATTTTACTGTTTGGAAAGAAAGGTTTTAATGTTGTACTAAGCCAATAAGTTTGACCATTATAGTCTTTTAAAAAACGTTCAGGTTCACTGCTTCCAAAAATTTCATTGCTTCGTTCATTAAGCGTATTTTCTGCGTACGTTTTTTTGTGAAATGAAAATTTAAATTGTACCCTTTGCTCATCCCACGCAAGTTCTTGTGCCACCAAAATACCACTGCCTGCAACGTTTGCAGCAAAATCTCCCCAACTCCATCCCCATTCGGCACTAAAGCCATCTAACGTTTCAATTACAGTTTGGTATGCTGCACCGCTAAAACCTCCAATCAAAATTCTTTTTTTTCTTTCCATGCCTGTCCAACGCCAAAGTTCCATGCTTGCTTTACTTTCGGCGTATGCACTGTAAGCATGTCCAATTTTGTCAATCTGTAACCACTCTCCATTATCGTTAAAAGAGTGAAACTTACTTTGGGGATAATCTTTATACCATGTTGCATATAAACCAACCATACCCACGCTGTAAAGTGCAACATTAGCTATCGCAACAGCTTTTACCCTTTTTTTATTAAAAGGATAATAGGTTTTCTGTCCGTCATTTATTTCTGGTAATGAATCTTTTTTATTTTGAATTAAAACAGCGCTTTCTTCTTTCGCTGTTGATGTTTGAAGACTATCCTGCGAAAAAACTTTGCCATTATTAAGTAGCAAGAGTAATAGAAAAATGTATCGGCTAAATAAACGAGGATATTTCACAAAGACGGGCAATTATTAAAAAATGTAAACCTTAAAACAAAATTAGCAGTTATACTATAATCAATTACGAATATTATATTTGTAAAGATGTAAAAACATTATTTATGCAAAAAGTAATTGAACAAAATATAGAAAAATGGCTTAACGGTAATTATGATGAAGCAACTAAGAATGCTATCGTTGAATTACAAAATAATGATGTTGAAGGTTTAGCAGATGCATTCTACCAAAATTTGGCATTCGGTACAGGCGGGCTTCGTGGGATAATGGGAGTAGGTACCAACAGAATTAATAAATATACCATTGGCATGGCTACCCAAGGATATGCCAATTATTTAAAAATGTGTTTTGGCGCTGATGTTAGTGTTGCAGTTGCGCATGATTGTAGAAATAACAGCAGGACATTTGCTGAAATAACCGCTAATGTATTTGCAGCCAACGGTATAAAGGTTTATCTGTTTGAAAGTTTAAGGCCTACTCCCGAGCTAAGTTTTGCAATACGCCATTACCATTGTAAAGGCGGGGTTGTATGCACAGCAAGCCACAATCCGAAGGAGTACAATGGGTATAAAGCATATTGGGATGACGGTGCACAAATGGTTACGCCGCATGATGAAAATGTAATTAAGGAAGTAGAAAAAGTTGAAGGTGTCGACGATGTAAAGTGGAGTGGTGGTGAGCATAACATTATAAGTATTGGTAAAGAAACTGATAAGCTTTACCTGGAAATGGTAAAGGGATTAAGCATTTACCCTGATGTATGCGAAAAGCAACACGATTTAAAAATTGTGTATACGCCAATTCATGGAACAGGCATTAAGTTAGTGCCTGATGTATTAAGCTTGTATGGGTTTACTAATGTTCACATTGTAAAAGAGCAGGCTACGCCAGATGGTAATTTTCCAACAGTTGCTTACCCTAACCCAGAAGAAAACGAAACGATGAGTATTGGGCTAGCACAAGCCAAAGCGTTAGATGCAGATATTTTATTGGGCACAGATCCTGATTCAGACAGAGTAGGTATTGGGGTAAAAAACGATAAGGGAGAATGGATTTTGTTAAACGGCAATCAAACAGCTTTGCTTGCTTTTAACTATATGATGGAAGCTAGAAAGGCAAAAGGCATTGCTGCGCCCAATGATATGGTTATAAAGACTATTGTTACAACAGATATGATTGATAAAATAGCTGACAGAAACGGTGTTGCATGTTATAATGTACTTACCGGGTTTAAGTGGATAGCATCGTTGATAAGAGAAAAAGAGGGAAAAGAAAATTATGTGATTGGCGGAGAAGAAAGTTTTGGGCTGATGATAGGTGATAAGATAAGGGATAAGGATGCAGTAAGTGCAGTGGCCTTACTTTGCGAAATGGCTGCTTACGAAAAAAACAAGGGACGTAGCCTTTTTGAGAAATTAGTGGATCTGTACGTTGATTATGGTTTTTACAAAGAAAACCTGATCAGCATTACAAAAAAAGGAATGAATGGTGCTTCCGAAATCGCAGCTATGATGGAAGGTTACAGAAAAAATCCTCCTTTAACTATTTGTAGTACAGCCGTGAAAACACTACTAGACTATGAATTACAAATTGGTAAAAATTTGCAAACAGGAGAGGAATGGAAAATTGATTTGCCTGTAAGTAACGTTTTGCAATTTGAACTAGCAGATGGTACAAAAATATCTGCAAGGCCAAGTGGAACAGAGCCAAAAATAAAATTTTATTTTAGTGTGAATGAGCCGTTGATGAGCGCAGTAAAATTTCATGAAACAGAAAAAATACTCGATAATAAAATTTCATCAATTATTAAAGACATGGGTCTGTAATATTTTTCATCACATTCCTACAGATAAAAATTGAAGAAAAGAAGCCGGACATTGTCTGGCTTTTTTTATATTGCAGCATTGCCATGAAAATTACAGAAGATACCTACCGTCACAAAGGACTCAGAAAAAAATTGCTCGATATTTTAAGGGACAAAGGAATTACTGATGAGTCAGTGCTTACAGCGATGAACAACATTCCACGACACTTTTTTATGGATAGTGCGTTGGATAATATTGCTTACGAAGATCGAGCATTTCCAATATCCGATGGACAAACAATTTCCCAACCTTACACAGTTGCCTACCAAACGCAGTTACTACAGTTAAAAAAAAATGACAAAGTGTTGGAGATCGGTACAGGCAGTATTTACCAAGCCACTGTGTTAGCTGAATTAGGGGCAAAAGTTTTTACCATTGAGCGTCAAAAAAATCTTTTCGATAAAACCAAGCATTACATATTTAGGTCGAAGTACAACAGCCTCAAGTTTTTTTATGGTGATGGCTTTGAAGGTTTGCCAACATTTGCTCCATTTGATAAAGTAATTATAACTGCCGCTGCACCTTTTATTCCTCCAAAGTTGATGCAGCAACTAAAAACGGGTGGCTACATGGTAATACCTGTAGGTGAGGGTTTACAACAGCGTATGTTAAGGTTGACCAAAAATGCAGATGGTACCTGGAACGAAGAGCTGTTTGAAAACTTTAGTTTCGTACCAATGTTAGGCGGAAAAGCTTCTCCAAAAAGCTGATTTATGCACTTTGAGATTTTGCTTGCTTGGTACAAAATAGTCTTTAATTATTTCTGACTTTTCGACTTAATGCATCTAATGGAGTTTTCATGTTCACATTGTTTGCTAGCAAGTAGTAAAATAGCATTTCCATGTTATCTAAATGTTTTGTTTAGTCCTTCGGTCTTTATTTCATTTCACACTTTCATAGTCCCAAAGTCAAAGCTTTTTTACGTGATTAATTGTTACAGCTTTCTGTTTGGGATAGGTCGTATTGTATTTTAATTTTCTCAATGTTAAAAATGGCATCGAGAAAAATGCCATCACCCTTTTCGTTAGTTTTTAAAGATTGCTCCTCAAATATTTTTATAAAAAAAGGGCGACCTAATTAAAGATCGCCCTTTTAAAAATTAAAGTTT
>JANOTH010000247.1:0-2549 GCA_031416275.1 Ferruginibacter sp.
GGAGTTTATAGGATTGTTGTGGGGGTTTTGTTGTTATTGTTGATTTGGAAGGGGGTAATTGCGGGGTAAGGTTTGTTTACCGCAGAGACGCTAAAACGCAAATTTTCCATACCTTTTTTTGCTTTTACTAATATTGCGAGAAAGGCAATTGAATATTCAAATAAATCCTTTGCGACTTTGCGTCTTAGCAGTTGTAAATTTTGACCAATTTTTCTGTACTTTCATTACTCATAAATACACCATGCAAACTGCTTCTAAAAAAATAGTAAACGGATGGGCCATGTACGATTGGGCGAATTCTGTTTACAATCTTGTAATAACTACCACTTTTTTTCCTGCTTATTATGCAGCTATGACAGGGCTTGAAAAATACCCAAACGGAATAAAATTTCTTGGTCGCACGTTTGTAAATACAGAGCTGAAAGATTATGTTTTAGCATTTGGTTTTTTGGTTGTTGCAATCATGTCTCCCATACTTTCGTCAGTAGCAGATTATAAAGGAAACAAGAAAAGCTTTATGCAGTTTTTCTGTTATCTGGGCGCTATAAGTTGCTCTGTCATGTATTTTTTCGATGATACGCATATTACCTTAGGTCTTATGTGCTTTATGTTTGCGGGGATAGGCTTTTATGGCAGCCAGGTTTTTTACAATTCTTATCTGCCAGAGATTTCTTCTGAAAAAGACATGGATCGCATTAGTGCAAAAGGATTTTCACTTGGATATATTGGTAGTGTGATCATGCAGATGATTGGCTTTGCATTAGTGATAATGATGCCAAATGATACGTTGCCATTGAAGCTTACTTTTTTATTGGTTGGTATTTGGTGGGTAGCATTTGCACAAATAACTTTTAGGGCGTTACCTACCACTGCAAAAGCCGAAAGAAATAGTAAAACAAATGTATTGGCAAACGGATTTATTGAATTGAAAAAAGTGTTTAATCTTGTAAAGCACTTGCCAATTTTAAAAAGATTTTTATCTGCATTTTTCTTTTATAGCATGGGCGTGCAAACGGTTATGCTAGTTGCAATAGATTTTGGTATAAAAGAATTAAAACTGGCTAATGATAAATTAATTATTACAGCCGTAATCATTCAACTTGTGGCAATTGTAGGTGCTATTTTGATGAGTAAATTATCTGCAAAATTTGGCAACGTGAAAGTATTAATATTTACAGTACTGCTTTGGATTTGTGTTTGCATTGCGGGTTATTTTATTACAACAGAAACACATTTTTATATTATAGCATCGCTCGTTGGTTTGGTAATGGGTGGCATACAATCGTTGAGCAGAAGTACTTACAGCAAAATGATGCCCGAAACAAAAGATACTGCATCGTTCTTTAGCTTTTATGACATTACCGAAAAGCTGGCTATTGTAATTGGCTTAATAACTTTCGGTGTTATTGAAGGATTGTTCAGCATAAGAGAATCTATATTATCGTTGGTGGTATTTTTTGTTTTAGGATTTATTATGTTACTATTAACTGCATCAAAGCAAAAGCAAACGCCCATGATGGTGGGCTCTGAGGGAGAAATAAATAAAGATTTAATATGAAATTATACAGCAAAAATGCAGGGCATTTTAAAATAGATGGTGGTGCTATGTTTGGTGTAGTACCAAAAAGTATGTGGAATAAAATAAACCCGGCAGATGAAAATAATATGTGCAGCTGGGCGCTGCGTTGTCTGCTAATAGAAGATGAAGGAAGATTGATATTGGTAGATACGGGCATGGGTAACAAACAGGACGAAAAATTCTTTGGTCACTATTACATGCATGGTGATGATACACTGGAAAAATCATTGGCAAAATGTGGTTTTACAAAAGATGATATAACAGATGTATTGCTTACACATTTGCATTTTGACCACTGCGGTGGCGCTATTGAAAAAGTAAATGATGAACTTATTCCTGCTTTTAAAAACGCAACCTATTGGAGCAATGCAAGGCATTGGAAATGGGCGGTAGAACCCAACGATAGAGAAAAGGCATCTTTCTTAAAAGAAAATATACTACCCATTCAACAAAGTGGTAAACTAAAATTTATTGAAGAATTTCCCAATGACTTTCCGGCTAATATTATGATACGCCAGGTGTTCGGTCATACCGAAGCTATGATGCTGCCACAAATAAATTACAAGGGTAAAACGATTTTGTACATGGCAGATTTGTTGCCATCTGCAGGGCATATTCCTTTGCCATATGTAATGGCTTACGATATGTTTCCGCTTACTACATTAAATGAAAAGAAATCATTTCTTATTGAAGCACAACAAAACGATTACATATTATTTTTTGAGCATGACCCAACAATTGAATGTTGCACATTGCAAATGACAGAAAAGGGAATTAGGATGAAGGAGAGTTTTAGGCTGGAAGATTTGTGATTAGGAATTAGGAATTAACATTAGCGTCCTAATATAATTAGAACATTGTTAATTGGTTATGAGATTGTTCTTTGACATATTGTATTAAAGCATCCTCAAACAGTTGTTTTAAGGGAGTTTTGGTAATTAGGGTAATGCTCATTATTTGTAATATTTGA
>JANOTH010000248.1:0-2197 GCA_031416275.1 Ferruginibacter sp.
TACATTTATAATTAACCAGCCAAACTTTTTGGCCGATGGTTTCAGGTATGCTGATACGAGACGAATTGGCATTGCATTAAAATATAATTTTGGGCTTAAGCCAAGAGTAGAAAAGCGGCAGGGTTTTGAAGTGCCACCTGAGGTAGCTCAATAAGATTTTTAAGAGAATATTTGCTCAGCAAGCGTTACTGCTTCTGGTTTTCCGACATCAAGCAATTTGCCATCGCTATGATCGTAACAGTTAATTTTAAAACCTTCCGCGGCAAGTCTTAAGTAAAGATCAATCATACTAAATTTTCCTTCTTCTTTTATGTGCTTAAATATTTCCGGCGAAATTATGTGAATGCCGCTAAAGGCTTTTTTATTACCAGGCTTGCCCTTTTGCTCCTCGCTTTTTTCGTTCAACCAACCACATAAAATATCGTTTTCATCAAATAAAAGATACCTGCTTGTGGGCCTGTTTGTAACAGCAAGTGTGGCCAATACACTTGATTGCGTGTGCAGCTCTTTCATCTCACCAAGATCGAGGTCTGTAAGCATATCTGCATTCATTAATACAAATGGCTCAATAGCATCCCGCAGAAAAGACCCAGCCTTTTTTAAACCGCCACCCGTTTCCAATACTTCATCACTCTCGTTACTTATAATAATATTTGCACCCCAGCCATTATTTTCCTTTATGGTGCTTATAATCTGGTCTGCAAAATGATGAACGTTTACAACAATATCGTTTACGCCAAATGATAGCAGATAAGCAATATTTCTCTGCAACAAGGTTTTGCCATTTACAGGTAGCAAAGCTTTGGGATGCTTTTCAGTAAAGGGTTTCAGCCTTGTGCCTAGACCTGCGGCAAGTATCATTCCTTTCATCAGATTTATTTATTGTTGTACCAATTTATAGGTAGTTAAGGGCATGAAAATCTCATTGTTAAGTTTATTTACCGTAGTGTTTTCTGCAAGACAACCCTGCAAAGAAATAACTTCACTTGCATCGTTTTTAAATTTTTCAATTAAGGCTTGCGGGATCTCTATATTTCTTTTCTTTATTGCCTGAAATGCATAAAGTCTTACAACAGGATTTTTATGTGTGTTCGCCAATAAAATCAAATCCTCACTATTTACCTGAGTAAGAAATTTATATCTTTCGTATTGTGTTGAATAACTATTTGAATAACCGACGGTACAGGTTGTTTCATATATATTAAATGCTGCCATTTCTTCAACTGTCTTCAAAAAAGTATTAATAGGAACATGTTGTGCGAAGCCGCTATTAGCTCCAAATAAGAACAACAAAACACAAATCGTCTTGTTTATTGTTTCCATAATTTATTTTTAATGTTAAAATTTTTGTAACATGAAATAAGCCAGTTGCACTACAATATTATTCTTCAAAGTTTTGTTCAATATGTTTTACAACTGTGCGTACACCGTACTTATTTTTTAAATGCCTTGCCAATGCATCAGCTGCGTAAACACTTCTATGCTGCCCACCTGTACACCCAAAGTTTACCTCCAACACTTCAAAATTTCTTTTGATATAATCCTCAACCGAAATGTCAACGGTACTAAAAACACCAGCAAGAAATTCTTCCATACGGGTTTTATCAACTAAATAATCCTGCACAGGTTTGTCACGTCCTGTTTCTTTTTTATGTTCTTCAATACGGCCTGGGTTTAAAATTCCTCTGCAATCAAACACAAAACCTCCACCATTATCTGCAACGTTTTTTGGGTACCCGCTTTTTAAAAACGAAAAGCTTTTAATGTTTACAACGAGTGGCGTTTCTTCAGTTGCCTTTATTGGTTCGAAGCGTTCTATAATTTCATCTGCCACAATTATCGAAAGTATTCTATCAAATTCAGGTACACTTATACCCATTTTATGGTTTAATAAAAATGCTCGTAAATTTTTTAGTGCCAATGGAATACTTGTAAGAAAATGCGCCTTCCTTTCAAACAAACCTCTAAAGCCATAAGCGCCTAAAACCTGCAACAATCTTATTAAAACATAACCATTGTACTGGCTCACAAACCTTGTTCTGTCTACCTCAGTATCCATTTCAGTTTCTATGCAATCAATATAATATTGCAATAATTCATCTTTCCATTCATCTGATAAATCAGCCTTTGCCTGCCATAGCAAAGATGCAACATCGTACTGCAATGCGCCCTTCATGCCGCCCTGGTAATCTATAAA
>JANOTH010000249.1:0-1635 GCA_031416275.1 Ferruginibacter sp.
CTGGGAGATGGTTATAGAATTAAAGATGGTATGCTGAAAAAGCTGATCAGTCTAAATAGAAAATATGGTTTTGAGGGAGAGAGCCTTTTTAATTTTGAGACACTTAGAACAAATAAAGTTTTCTACTAAAGGAGGAAAATATTTTTTATTCTAGTTCGTTTTGCCCAACAATTTTTCGTTTACAAAAACTGGATAAGCTTTGCTTTTGCTATATTCCTGCATTAAAGCAAGAAAATCAGCAATCAGATTACATTAGGTTTGCCACGGAAACTGCAAATTATATTTTTAAAAATTTCTCTAAATGCAAATGGGTAGCAAATACATTTAGGTTTGATGCGGGCGAGGGAATAAATTATAATGCAACACTCAACACTGTTTCAACCCAATCAGTATCTCCGCTATTTAAAGCAGAAAAAATTGTTGATAAAGTTGGTAGTGGAGATTGTTTTATGGCAGGCTTGATACACGGAATTGTTGCTAAAAATTCAACCGACGAAATTATCAGTTTTGCTGCAGCAGCGGCTTTTGGTAAGTTGCAGGAAAAAGGTGATACAACAAAAAAGAGTCTTTCAGAAATTGAAAAACTCTTGAGATTATATGTTTAAGGCTAGGTGTAGACTATCTGTTAATCCAGTTGAATTCATATTCTACCGGCGCAATGATTGACCTTTCTGCTACTCTTCTAAAACGCTCAGGCAGTTTCATTAAATAGTCACGTGCCTTTTCTCCCTGCTCATTTAAATTTGAAATGTTTCCTATATTCCACTCAACAACTAATGATTCTAAAATGTTTGTATAATCCCAACTAGTATAAACTCCTAATCTTTGCGCAGCATCGCTAAAATGCGAAAAAGTAGTACCTATTTGCTCACCAGCTTGTCTTAAAAAATGTGCGGGCATTACTATTTTTTTGCGCATCATATTTTCAAATGCAAGCATCATTTCGTTGGGATCTATATTAAAAATTTTACCAACAAAACTTTTGTAGGCTTTTGCATGTCTTGCCTCATCTGATGCTATAACGCCGCATATTTTTGAGAGTTGATTACTGCCGTGTTTTTTGGCAAGAGAAGCTGTACGTCTATGAGAAATATTTGTTGCTAATTCTTGAAATGAAGTGTACACAAAATTTCTGTAAGGATCTCTTCCTGTTCCAATATCAAATCCATCTGCAATTAAATGCTGCGTACTTATTTCCATTTGCCGCATATTTACACGACCTGACAAGTATAAGAATTTATTCAATAAATCTCCATGTCTGTTTTCTTCTGCTGTCCACATTCTTACCCATTTAGCCCACCCTTGTGGCTCATCTTTACTTATACCTTCAAGATCCATTAACCAACTTTCGTAGGTAGGCAAAGCCTCTTCTGTAATTACATCTCCAACAAGTACCGCCATATAATCGTAAGGCAACTCCTTGCATTGTAGTTGTAACTCTTTTATTTCTTCTGTAAATTGTTCTAATGAACTATCAGGTAAAAAATCAGAAGGCTGCCAGTTGGTATCAATATCCTTTAAATATTCTTGTATTACTTGGTCAATTTCTTTACCCAAATAATTCATCACCTCAATCTTGTTTTGTTTAACATTCGCTACCATAAAATATAATTAGCCGCTTTTATAAAACTGCAT